>JAGHDO010000019.1 GCA_021159885.1 Synergistota bacterium
AGAGAGCTTATAAGTTCTTGGGCAGAAGATATAAAACAAACCTTTTTATGCTTTACTTTCAAGCCTTCACAAATACTGAAGGCTTGAAAGTAAAGCATAAAAAGGTTTGTTTTATATCTTCTGCCCAAGAACTTATAAGCTCTCTCTATTTGCTCCCTGAGGGACAATATCCCATATTCTCCTCTACCGCTGCCCTTTTCGTCGCAGAAAATGCACCCGCCTCTGCTTAACCTTCCATCCCTATTAGGGCAAAAAAAACCAGCATCTAAGGTTATCTTTTGTACTCTTTTACCATACCTGCGCTTAAAATACTCGTTAAGCGAGTTATATCTCCTCTTCACGAACGGTTTCCCAGCTTCTCGACTCCAAAGCACACGATATAGGAAGCCTCAATCCAAGAACTTTTTGAAAAACCTTTTGAATGAAGTCCTTTATCTTGGGATCTTCAACATACTCTATAAAGCTCACATCAAGATGCCTGAAAAATACTCTAACTGAGCTATCTTCAAAGGAGACTCTAACAGGCTCAGCCCCCCTGAAATAAGCGAAAACTATCTTGTCTCCGTTCTTAAGCTCGTCAAGTACTTTAAGCCACTTCTTTCTTATCTCGCTTAAGAGCTCCTCTTCGCTATATTTCACACGTTCTCTTTTTTCTTCTTCTCTCTGCTTTATATAGCTTAAAACCTCTCCCCTCCATTCCTCCCTTGCATTTGCCCCTTCGAGTCTCTCCATCTTGAGCGCTTCCCTCCTTCTCAAGGGAGATCGCTTAATTCCTGAAACTTATTTTACAATAAAAAAGAAAAAAATAAAAGGTGGAGCGGATAACGGGACTCGAACCCGCGACCCTCGGCTTGGGAAACCGATGCTCTACCACCTGAGCTATATCCGCACCACCAACTTTAATTATAATGAAGAAGAAGGGAAAAATCAAGCGGGAGGGATGTGATTCTAAACCCAGACAGGTCTTTCCCAAAGGACAAGTTCAGTTCCAATCCCCTTCTTAAGCGCGGTATCATATATTTTCTTAGCCACGATGAGATCCTCAATTCCCATTCCCACCGCGCTGAAAAAAATGGTTTCTGCTGGGTTTTCTCTGCCTTTTTTAGCTCCCCCAACTATTTCCCCGAGCTCAGCATAAATATCCTCTCG
Organism: Synergistota bacterium; assembly: GCA_021159885.1. Taxonomy (NCBI): domain Bacteria; kingdom Thermotogati; phylum Synergistota; species Synergistota bacterium. The sequence goes on from JAGHDO010000019.1 coordinate 1,150, forward strand.
AGAAATTATTCCTTCCTTAAGCATTACCGCTACCGTCTGAACCCCCCTATGGATGACAGCTTCGAGGTCATCAACTACCACCTTATCGCTTTCCAAAACCACTCTCGATTCATACTCATGGTTTCCCACGTTAATTAAGAGAGCTCCCCTTTTCACCCACTCTGACCTCACTATAGGCTTCATCGCCGTTGTCACAGTTATCACTACATCCGCATCCTTAACAGCTTCCTTCGGAGAGGAAACCGCCTCAAAGGAAATCTCACCATATTTCCTGATTCCCTCATCTACGAAACTCTTGGCCCTTTCGGGATAAATATCGAAGACCCTTACCTTCCTTATGGAAGGGCAAACATGCATCAATGCCATAAGCTGGGTTCTACTCTGCACTCCTGCTCCAATTACAGCCAAAGCATCAGCTTCCGATGGAGAGAGATACTTCAGAGCAATTCCGCTTACCGCTCCTGTCCTCATGGCGCTTATTATGGTTCCATCCATGATCGCAAGCGGAAGAGCCGTTTCAGGATCATTAAGCACTATAATTGCCGATGCTCGTGGAAGCCCATATCTCTTGGGATTAAGTGGCTTGCTCCCAACCCACTTTATACCGGCAATATTCACGCTACTCCCTATATATCCTGGCATAGCGTTAAACCTACCCCTTATCGACTCCGACTCTATATCTCCCCATCGCAGAGAAAGCTTTGGGGGTGAGATTGTCTCCCCACTATAGTGAAGAAGGAAAAGCCTCTCTATCTCGTCAATGATCATCCTCATATCCATGACGCCACACTTTATCACATCTTCCTGAGAAAGAAACAATACCGAAACCCTCTCTATCGGCATTTAGCCGCACCTCTCTCCACAAGCGATAGAATTTCCTCCAAAGACATTCCACTGATCCCCAAGGAGTGTAGGTTTCTGCCTATTTTCCTATAATCCCTCTGATGTATAACGCTCGCAATAGCTATTACCGCGTCCATGAGAGGTGTTGGAACACCCACTATACTCGCAAGCTCTGAAAGGGGAACCAGCCCAGTTGGAACATCTTCAACGATATAACGCGTTAAAACTTCTTGAGGAGCCAGTATGCCATGATAGCCTTTCTGTCTCCCGATTAAAACGTAAAGTGGCTCATACTCCTCACCCTCTACCCCATATGTCTCACGAAGCCACTCCTTAGCCGTTAAAGTTGGAACTCCAAAAGCCTCAGCTAAGGAAATTCTCTCCCTGTCAAGGGCCTCAAGAATGTGGCTAACGCATGGTGTTATGCCATCTATGTAAAATTCAAACTCCTCCCTTCTCTCTATACGGGTTATATTAAGTATGGTAGGAGCAGGATGAAATATGGCTCCTATATTTAGCAGGCTGGTTTCAAGAACGTTTTCGGCAGGCTCAAACTCGGGGAAAAATTGACTTATCTTTTCTATAACCTCACCCGTCCTGATAGCAGGCATAGCAGCTATGCGCACTTTTCTCTTTGCTCTGTGAATCCTAACGCGAGATGGCGCCGTCTTTCTACAGGCATAAACAAGAGTCTGAGCCTCACCTACCGTAAAATCCGCTTGAGGATTGACGTTCATCACCGCGTTATAAAACTCAAGAGCACCAGCAGTTCTTCCCGGACTGAGGATAACCATCTGCCCATTGACGAGAAAAGGAGCGCACTTAACCGCAAGTTCCCTGTGCGCAAAGGCAGGTGTTATAATGAGTATCAATTCCGCTCCTGCTATAGCTTCTTCAATAGAGGTTGTTATAAGCCCTACGCGAACGAAATCTTCTCCATCTTCCGTCTGAAGCGTTATCCCCCCTGCTTCAGCGATCCCCCTGATGGCATCTTCATACTTGTCATACAATCTCACATTGCACCCTTCCCTACTCAAGACCGCAGCTATAGCCATTCCACCGCTCCCTGCACCTAATATTGCAACCTCATGCATCTTTATTCACCCTCCCAATGCCTTTTTCCTATACAGAATCTGTTTCACAAATATGGGTAAAACTACAGCCATACCTATAAGATCAGAAAAAGTTCCAGCATGCAGTAAAGCAAGAGCAGCTATCCCCAGAGCTACCCTCTGATAAGCTTTTATCTCTCCGAAGAAATAGCTCTCAAGACATCCCGCTAAAGCGAGGATCCCGAGCACAGCCGTACCAACAACCACCATGACATCTACAAAGCCGGCGCCAACCAGGACCAGCTTAGGATTTAAAGCAAAGATAAACGGCAATATAAACGCAGCAGAGGCAAGCTTAAGCCCGTTTAAAGCGGTTCTCACAGGATCTCCCTTGGCTATCGCAGCAGCCAGATATGAGCTAAGAGCAACTGGAGGCGTAACAGCAGCCATGCAACCAAAATAAAAGATGAAAAGATGAGCTGCAACTACCGGGACGCCGAGCTTAACGAGAGCCGGAGCTACCATAGAACCAAGGATGATATAAAGCGCAGTTGTGGGCATGCCCATTCCCATTATTATGGAGGCCACCATCGTTAGAAAAAGTGCTGGATATATCTGTCCCCCTGCAAGCTGAACTATGAGATCCGCAAACTTTAATCCCAAGCCGGTTAGCGTAACCGTACCAACGATCAGGCCTGCGCACGCACATGCAGCTATAACGCTTAAAGAATTTATCGCTCCCATTTCAAGAGCCCGAATGAACCCATGAAGATTAAGACGCGTTTCCTTACGCAAGAAGCTAACCATTATGACAAGCATAACAGCAGCGAAGGAGGCCTTAATGGGAGAGTATCCCGCTATCAGCATGTAAAATATAGTAATAGGGGCGAGAAGAAGAAATCCCCCTCTTTTAACCACTTCCAAAAAGCGTGGAAGCTTTTCAGATGGAATTCCCCTCAATCCTAGCTTTATAGCCTCTATATCAACCATCAAGAAAACGGACAGGTAGTACAAAACCGCGGGAATAGCCGCATGGATAATAAGCTTCCCGTAGGGAATACCAGTCATCTCCGCCATTATAAAAGCGGCAGCTCCCATGATAGGGGGCATTATCTGTCCACCTGCCGATGCCGCTGCTTCAACGCCTCCAGCGAACTCAGGTCTATAACCTATGCTCTTCATCAGAGGGATGGTAAAGGTACCGGTACCGGCAACATTGGCAAAGGAGCTTCCTGAAATTGTCCCCATTAAACCGCTCGCGATAACGGCAGCCTTTGCAGGACCTCCCCTATATTTACCTGCAATGGAAACCGCGAGATCTATAAATGATCTCGCTCCCCCCGTTTCGGTCAGAAAGGCTCCAAGAAGTATAAAGACAAACACGAAGGTAGATGTCACATATATAGCCACCCCATAAATTCCCTCGCTTGTCAAAAACATATGCTCTATAACACGTGAAAGATCGTACCTTCTATGCCCCAGATCCCCAGGTATAAGATGTCCAAAAAGAGCATAGGCGAGAAAACAACACGCAACTATAACGAGAGGCCAGCCCATCGTTCTACGAGTCGCCTCCAAAACGATAAGAATAGTTATAGCTCCCAGTATCAAATCTCTTGGCAATGGCTCACCAGCTCGCAGAACTATATTCATATAGTCCAAGACTATATAGGCTCCAACCGAAAGCGAAAGGAATATCGCCAATATATCAAACCAAGGTAATCTCCCCTCCTTCTCTCGAGAGGAAGAGGGATACCAGAAGAAGGTTAAAGCGAGAGCAAAAGCAAGGTGAATCGCACGATGTTGCATCTGAGGAAGCATCTCAAAACCGGAGGAATAAAGGTGAAATAGAGACATAGCTACCGCTATTCCGCAGGCTACTCTTCTCGCTAACCCCATAAGATTTCTTCTGGTCTCCGACCTCTCCTTGGGTAAATCCAATATCTTTACCTCCCTTCTTTATATAAGCTCGTTCTTCTCTCCCTTGAAAAGGAGAATAAAGCAGGGATATTCCTTAACATAGATATCTAATCTATCCCAGTTTTCAAGTTTTCTTAAGGGATAAAGTATCGTCCCGTCCCACAATATAAGACGTGGATTAGCCACCTTACTTAATCTGAAGGGAATAAAATTCATATGTTTATGGAGTCCACTTATGACCATAAAGCTATCTTTGAAGATAAGGTCTTCCTCAAAGGTCGAGGGAACGCCCCATCCAAGATCCTGAATTTTTGTGCCTATCAAAACGATCTCCCCACTGAGACTTACGAGATAGTACTCATAAACCGGGGAAAGATGAACCGAGTGTCTTATAAGAGTTGCGAAAACGTAGTCTGGATAAACCTCCTTTCTAAAAACTACATCGTTTCTATCCAAGCTGTAGATTTCAAGTACCGTTAATGGATAAGCAAATAGCATGACAGCAATAGAGCAAAGCACGATGATAAAAATTTTTCGCAGAGAAAATTCTCTCATCTTTCAAAGACACCCCTTTAAACTAATAAAGAGGGGAAAGCTTTTCCCCGTGCGGAAAGAGCTTCCCCCTTCCAGATTCAGAAAAGCGAGGCAACAAGCTTATTTGATAAGCCCTACTTCGCGATAATATCTTTCTGCTCCAGGGTGCAAAGGCACAGACATCGCGCTCAAAGCGGTACTTAGCTTTATATTTTTACCTTGAGCATGCGCTGCCGCCAACTCATCAAGATGTTCGAAAACGGCCTTGACGATCTTATAAACCGTGTCCGCGCTTAAATCCTCACGAGCACATAAAAGCGCAGGGCTTGCAACTGTAAGAACCTTTTCCTTCACTCCTTTATATACATTTGGCGGAATGGTAAACAGCGTAAGATAGGGCCTGCCTTTTAAGAAATTTTCCATTACCTTTCTATCCACGCTCAACAGATAAATATCTATCATCGTTGAAACATCCACAACCGCTGAAGTTGGTATACCGGATCCTACAATGGCGCAGTCTATAACACGGTCCTTAAGCGCAGTCACAGCCTCTCCAAACTTAAGAAACTGGGGTTTTATATCCTTATAAGTCAAGCCATGTGCCTTCAACACCATCTTTGCGGTTCTCTCCGTTCCACTTCCCGGAGCTCCAACGGCTACCTTCTTTCCCTTAAGATCATATAGAGTTTTTATGCCAGAATCTCTCCTCACTATGAACTGAAAAACTTCTGGATAAAGGCAAGCTATTCCACGAACGTTCTTCACAGGCTTTCTATCGAAGGGAGGCTGTCCATTGTAAGCACCCCAAGCAGTATTAGCAGCAGCTAATATAAGATCGACGCGCTTTGCTCTGAGCATCTTGAGATTAGCAACGGATGCTCCAGTAGATTCAGCAGTTATCTCGATGCCGGGGACATACTTAGTTACAATGGAGGCAATAGCAGACCCTATAGGGTAGTAAGTACCTGCAGTTCCCCCCGTAGCAAGAGAGAGGCGTTCGACTGCCGCCGAGGCATGTGCTCCAACTAAGAGAAGCACCACGAGAAGCAACGCAACCAACCTCTTGGACTTCACACCATTCCCCTCCTTTTGATAGTTTTTCTTTCATACTTAGGTTATATAGAAAGAAAATCTCTCATACTGAAGATATCAAATAACCGAGATCTTGTCAAGCACTGAAGTAAATGCTATCTTTAATAGGTCAAAAGGGAAAAACTAATGGAGGGCAGTTAAATGAAAGAGGAAGATATCTTCCAATACATGATGAATGCCAAAGAGGGGTTACCCCCGCGACAGAGAAGAGTTTGTGATTACATTCTCGATAACTACCCAAGAATCGCGTTCTTAACCGCTGAAGAATTAGCCAAGGAAACGGGCACGAGCCCCGCTACCGTTCACAGAATGGCAATAAACCTGGGATTTAAAAGCTACAAGGCCCTTAAAGATAAGTTGAGAGAGCGAGCCTCAAGCTCTTATGCGCTTCCTCTAAACAAAATACGAGACGCCTTGGGAGCATTTAAAGAAAATGAAATCGTAAGAGAAGTTATAAATGAGAATATCAAAGCTCTTAAGGATGTGATGAACGAACAGCTCCTCGGCTCTTTTCCTAAAGCCATTGAAAGACTGTCTGAGGCGAGGAGGATCTACATCATAGGCTTAAGATCTACAAGAGGCATAGCTCTTTATCTTCATGCATTGCTTCTTCAAATCACACCTGATGTATTCTTAGTAGACTATGGCGGGACTGATATGATGTTTGAGGTAATGATCGATATGAACGCCCATGATGCCCTTATAGCTCTTATGGCAGGGGTCCCTCGCTACACAAAGAGAACTATTTATGCCGTAGAATATGCTCATGGCAAGGGAACACCAATTATATTAATCACGAACACGCTCTCGAATGTAGTAGCCCCACTTGCAACGGAGATACTCTTAGCCCCTCAAAGAACAAAACATTACAGTGCTATACCCCTCCTCGCAGTATGCGACGCTCTCGTCGCTGCGCTTGGAAGCAGAAAGAAGAAAGAAGCCTACCAGAGGATAGACTCGCTAAGCCAGCTTCTCGTTAAGTATGATATCTCGGAATGAGAAGAGGATAGCTTTACCTTATGAAGCCGAGAAGTCTCGGTAAGAAAAGCGATATCGGCTCTATATAAGCCACGATAGCCAAAACTATTATCTCCGCTATAACGAATTTATAGACCGCTGATGCAATTTTCTCGAGCGATAAACCGGTTATCCCACAGCTCACAAATAAACATACTCCAACCGGTGGAGTAGCCATTCCTATTGCAAGATTAAGAACCATCATAAACCCAAAGTGGAGAGGATGTATTCCCACCTTGGCAGCTATTGGAGCAAGAATAGGCGCGAGTATTATTATCGCTGCACCGGTTTCCATAAACATCCCCACTATAAGTAGGAATATGTTTATTATTAGAAGAAAAACGTACTTGTTATGGGAAATGGAAAGAAAAGCCATGGCTATCTTATAAGGGATCATGTTAGCAGCTATAACCCAAGCAAACACATTAGCCATGGAAATTATAAGCAATATCGCAGCCATGGTTATACCACTTTGAAGAAGGATATTTGGAAGATCCCTCCACTTAAGCTCCTTGAATATGAACATGCCTATTATAAATGAATATATAACGGCAACAGCAGCAGCTTCAGTGGGAGTGAAAACGCCGAAGAGTATCCCACCAAGAATGATTATCGGGGACAGTAAAGCCCAAAAAGCCTTCTTAAACTCCGCCCATACCCTTCCTAAGGAAAAGCTCTCAACTGCAGGATAGTTTCTCGTTCTCGACTCAAGAAATACCACGAACATCAGCGCAAGCCCCAGCATAACCCCTGGAATAAAGCCTGCAGCAAAAAGCCCTCCTATAGAAACCCCAACTGAAACACCATATATAACCATAATGATGCTTGGGGGTATTATAGGGCCTATCGTGGCAGCTGCAGAGGTAAGAGCTGCACTGAAATCTGTCTCATAACCGTTTTTCTCCATTGCGGGAATCATTATGGAACCTATAGCAGAAGCATCGGCAACGGCTGAACCGCTTATCCCCGCGAAAAGCATATTAGCCACAACATTTGTGTGAGCTAAGCCTCCCTTTATATGCCCAACCAAGCTGTTAGCAAACCTTATTATTCTTATAGTTGTTCCTCCTCGGTTCATCAGCTCTCCAGCAAGGATAAAGAAAGGAACTGCCATAAGAGGAAAGGAATCTATACCTGTAAACATTCTCTGAGTTACAACCTGTAAAGGTACTCCCATAGCGAAGATGCAAACGAAACCCGTAATACCAAGCACAAACGCAAGCGGGATACCCAAAATAAAAGTTATCAAAAACGCGATGACCATCAACGTAATCATTTTCCCCTCTCCTCCTCTATCCTTTTAAGCTCGATATCCGCAGTTGAAAGAAGCTGAAACGATCTTGAAAGAAACATATCAAGAACGTGAAGAAACATATATATACACCCGAAAGGTATCGCAAAATAGGGTATAACCATGGGCAAGCCCATCGCAGGGGAAGTTTGAGTTCTCAAGGTAAGCAGTAGATTAAACCCCTGGTAGGCAAGAGCTATTAGAAAAACCATTACTATTATCTCTGACAGAAAGATCAGCCCCTTCTGCAGCTTCTTCGGCATTTTGTTTATAAACATGGTAACGCCTATATGTCTCCCTTTTTTCACCGCAATTCCTGCCCCGAGATATGTTACCCAGACCATCATGTACCTCGCAGCTTCCTCCGACCAAGTAAGAGGATTGTGAAGGACAAATCTAAAGATGACCGCGGAGAAAGCAAGAACGCTCATAAAAGCCATGAGAGATATTATCCCCCATCTCGCTATCCTATCAAAAACATCTATTAAGCCCTTTAATCCTCTCATTACTAAGTCTAATCACACCCCCTCTATAAGATAAAAGGGGCAGAAAATGTTTTTCTGCCCCTTCTTAAATTTTCGCAAGCAGTAAAATAAAAACTAACCTCTTGAAGTAGACTTACTGTATCATCCTCCTCTCCTTCTCCTCTGCCTTCTTAACAGCATTTATGACCTCATTTACCCACTTATCTCCGATTTCCTTCCTAACATACTTAAGAACGACCGGCTGAGAAAGATCTCTGAACTCTTTTGCCTCCTTCGGAGTGGGAACGTATATCCTCATGCCTTTTTTCTTAAGATGGATAAGGCCCGTCTGAACCTGCCTTTCAGTTAAAGCTCTCTGTGCAATCTTAAAGAGTTGAGCTCCCTCAAACATTATAAGTTTTTGATCTTCCGTTAGCTTATTCCATACCCTCTCATTTATGAACATTATAAGAGGATTATAAAGATGTCCATCTAAAACCACGTACTTAGATACTTCATAGAACTTCATGTTATTAATGAGCGTAATCGGACACTCTGCTCCATCAACGACCCCCTGCTGCAACGACATATAAAGCTCCCCGAAGGCTATAGGAGTAGGAGAAGCACCGAGCGCTTCGACCAACTTCATGTGAGCCGGATTTTCCATCGTTCTGATCTTAAGCCCCTTCATGTCAGCGGGAGAATGTATCTCCTTCTTAATGGTGAAGAAGTGCCTATACCCATTCTCGCTTATAGCAAGACAACGAATACCGGTCTTCTTAAGCATTTCCTTCATAAGCTTCTGTCCGAAGGGACCATCTAATACCTCCCAAGCCACACACTTATTGGGAAAGAGATAGGGTATATCAAATACCATTATAGGCTTAAACAAAGTTGGTATAGGCCCTGTAGTTATAGTGCCAAGCTCGATGGATCCGATCTTCAACCCTTCCAGGATCTCTTTCTCATTACCGAGCTGAGAGGCGTGAAAAGCATCCACTTTTATGGCTCCCTTGGTCTTCGTGTAAACATAATTTCTAAAGATATCAACCGCTATAACGGTTCTATCACTGGGGTCAGCCGGACCAGCGTTAGCGAGCTTCAGCCTCATAACCGCGAAAGCCGTGCTTCCCATTAACACCACGCCGAGGAACGCTATGAGCATCACCGCTATTCCCAGCCTCTTAAGCATATCATCGACCACCTCCATTAAGATTTAAGATAGGACTGCATGATATATTATACACTACTTTGGGCGCATATACCAATTCAAAAACACTCCTAACTTAAAATAAAAATCTTTAAAAACGCTTCCTTGCTTTCACCTCTTCATTTTTGTTAAAATCCCTCTAAATTACAATTTTACGGCGGTTAGTTTTCATGGTATGCTAATTCGCAGAGGGGGTGAATTAACTTTGCTCAAATTTAACTTTGATGAGGTAATCGAAAGAAGGGGCACGGGCTGCGAGAAATGGGACGCCTTAAAGGAGTTCTTCGGAAGAGAAGACTTAGTAGCTTTATGGGTAGCGGACATGGACTTTAAAGCTCCTCCAGAAGTAGTAGAAGCTTTTAAGAAGGCGGTGGAACACGGCATATTCGGCTATACCCACCGACTCGAAGAATATTACGAGGCGATAATCGGATGGGTTGAAAGGCGCCATAGCTGGAAAATAAAAAGGGAATGGATTAGCCATTCTCCAGGAGTTATCCCTGGAATTAATGTCGCCATATTAGCATTGACCGTGCCGGGAGATAAGATAATAATTCAGCCCCCAGTATATCCCCCATTTAGAAGAAGCATACTCGAAAACGGAAGACAGCTCGTCTACAACCCGCTTAGGCTTGAGGGAAATCGCTTCGTCATGGACTTTGAGGATCTCGAGAGAAAAATAGACGATAGAACGAGAATGCTTATATTATGCAGTCCGCATAACCCGGGAGGCAGAGTCTGGACGAAAGAGGAGCTTAAAACCTTAAGCGAGATATGTTTAAAACACAACCTCATCGTGCTTTCAGATGAGATACACTGCGACATCGTTTTCAAGGGATACAAACATATCCCGCTTCAAACCGTCTCAGATGAGATAGCTCAAAGAAGCATAGCCTTTATATCCCCAAGCAAGACCTTCAACTTAGCGGGATTAAGAACATCCGTGGCGATAATACCCAATGAAAACATAAGAAAAGCGTATAACGCCGTCCTTAAAGCCCTCAATATAGGAGAAGCTAACACTTTCGGAATGATAGCCCTTGAGGCAGCTTACAAACATGGGGATGAATGGCTAAACGAGCTTCTTTCCTACCTCGAGGGAAACCTAAAATTTCTGGATGACTTTCTTAAAGAAAGGATACCCGAGCTCGAGCTTATGCCTCCTGAGGGAACCTATGTCCCCCTCGTTAACTGTGAAAAACTGAAAATGACTCCAAAGGAGCTATGGGAGCTATTTATAGAAAAGGCTCATGTCGCAGTAAACCTTGGTGCAAACTACGGACCCGGAGGAGAAAACTTCATCCGCATAAACATAGCAACCCCAAGGAAAATACTCAAAGAAGGCTTAGAGAGAATAGAAAAAGCGATTCACCATTCGAAGCTCTGAACAACTATAAAGCCTTTTCTGCTAGCTCCCTCTTTAGCAGCTTTACGCGCAAAGTGGGTTACGATTATACCTACTACATTATCATGTTTATACAGTTTCTTTATCTTCTCTATTTTTCTCTCAAGAGGTTTTATCTCACGCAAGCGCGTGAACTTCATAACAGATTCGCCCACTATAATAATGCTTTCTCCATTCTTCCGACCACGCGCAAATAGATTTATCTCCTCATCATCAATCTCAAAGCGTATTATCTTTTCGAGAACTTCTATACCATACCTTTCCTTAAGAAAGACAGGCAATTTCTTATAAGCCTCATTTTCAAGGGCATAGGATACGCTCCGGGCAAGACCACCGAGATCCCTTCTAACATCTCCTAAAGAACCATAGAGTTTTCGTATTTCTTCTTCGGTGCGAGACTGAGCTTCCGTAAGATTCACAATCGCTCGCCTAAGCTCCTTTATTTCATCTTCCGATCTCGCTTGAACCTCTGCAAGCTCTTCTAACCTACGCTCAGTCCTCGCCTGAGCCTCAGCTAACTCCCTCAAACGCTCCTCCGTGCGAGACTGAGCCTCAGCAAGCTGCTCCAAACGCTCTTCCGTACGAGACTGAGCCTCAGCAAGCTGCTTTATAATATCCTTAAGCTCACTAAAATCCTCTCTTCTAACCATATTACGAGAAAGAAACTCAAGGTATTCAAGAAAGCTTATAAAGGCTTCCTTAATATCGGCAGGTAATTTATTAAACTTCCTTAGAAGATCAGCCTTTAGCGGAAACACCTAAAGCACCTCCTCAAGATAAAGTATATCCCAGCCTTTTTGCAAAGTAAAGCTGGTGGTTCTTTGCCTCGGAAAAAACTTCCTTTACACTTTGAAAGTTAAGAGGAAGAAATCTCCCATTGCGAAGGGGATTTTTATTGAAAAATAAGGGGTAAAAAGGAGGACTCCGCGTGCGGATGCTTTCCGCTCCATCATCTTCTCAAGACACCGGCGCTTAAAGTACCTTCCGCTCAGAGCGAGTTTTTCACCCGTTAGCTTTCTTACCCAATAGATCGGGCCCACTTTGCCGAGCAACCCTAAGAGAACTTTTCTCTTAGCTACCCTTCTTGCCTCAGCGAGCGCACTTTCAGGATCACGCATAAATTCAAGCGATGTTATGAAAAGAACATAGTCAAAAGAATGATCCTTAAATGGCAAGCGAGAGCCATCTCCGAGAACCACCGTCAGCCCTTTCCTCCTGGCTACCTCGATCATGGGCTCCGATATATCGACCCCTACTACCTTAAAACCATGCCTCCTGAGCTCCTCCATGAAGACACCTGTTCCACAGCCAACCTCAAGCAGGCTTCCACGCTCATCAAGCTCATCTAAAATAAGCTCAAGCTCTCTCTCAAGGACGAACTCACCCTCTATGCTTCTATACCATCTATCATAGTTTAGCGCATCATTAAGGCTAAAGTCCTTAAAGCTACTCAACTTTGAGAAAACCCCTTTCACTCGCGAGCCTTAAAACCCTTTTAACATCAACAACAAGGGGTCCCCTCCTTGTTATCTCAACCCTCCAATCGCCCTCGGTGAAATCGATCTCGCGCTCACCATCGAGCGCTATAACTCCCTTCCTTAGCTTAAGCGGGATTTTCAAATTAAGAGGAATTCCCCTAAAAGCTTTGACGCTTATTTCTTTGACAACGCCAGGAACTATGGGAGCATAAGCCTTTCTTCCAGGCTCTCCGAGCTCAACATAGACTCCTCTATCGTCCATCTCATCCGTGGGGATTAAAAAGCCCGCTATGGAGGAAGCTCCTATAGAGTCCGGCTTTGCAACGGTGGAGAATATTTCCCTTATTTCCTCGGGATGCCATATTGCACGGGATCCTATAAAAGAACAATCAAGCGATACGAGATCAACAAGGGCTATATCCTTGAGCTTCCCATCCTTGAAAAGCTCGATTCTCTTCACCCTATAGCATCCCTCTTCCTTAGAAACGATGCCCTTGGCTATAGCTGAAGCAGCTAAGGCAGCAACCGTGCTTTCTATCATATAAGGGAAAACATTATTCGTTCCAGTAGATATAGGAAGAAGGGGGACTTCACTTTGAGGAGAAAGTCCCTTGGCAACAACGCGATTTGTTCCATCACCACCGAGAGTTATAAGACAATCAACTCCTTCACGCTCAAAGATGGAAGCGGCTCTCGTTGAATCCTCCTGCGTGAAATCAACATCCATATCCACGATTTCAACCAAGAGGTTCACTCTCCCAAGCTCCTTTAAAGCCTTAGCTCCTATCTGAAAATAATCCGGCATGAAAAGAACCTTCTTTATGCCAAGCTCATCAAACACAGAAAGCATTCTTTTAACTATGTTTACCTTCTCATTATTATCAAAAACTGAACCGTGAGCAACGAGTCTTCTTATATCTTTGCCTGAAGCTGGATTAGCTATTATAGCTATTTTGCCCATGGAAAAATCTGCCTCCTTTAAAAGCTCAAAATAAAAGCGGGGGACGTTCCCTCCATGGCATGCAGAGGAAAACCGTCCCCTCGCTCTTAGAATTCAAAGGATCAAACCATCTCCTTAACCGCCTTTATTATATCACTAACCTGAGGTATTACAAAGTTCTCAAGTGGTGGGGAGAAAGGTATAGGGGTATTTTTAGCGCAGACCCTTTTCACTGGAGCGTCAAGATATTCAAAGGCTTTCTCCATAATTATGGCAACGATCTCTCCCCCGAAACCGCTCCTCTCAACCGCCTCGTGAACGACTATAGCCCTGTGGGTTTTCTTGACGGATTCGAGTATCTTCTCTTCATCAAGAGGATAAAGCGTTCTCGGATCTATAACCTCAACGCTTATTCCTTCCTTTTCAAGCTCCTTAGCGGCTTCCAAAGACTTATGAACCATCATAGAGGTAGCTATTATCGTTATGTCCTTCCCCTCTCTTTTTACATCTGCAACCCCAAGCGGAACGATATATTCCTCCTCTGGAACTTCTCCTTTAACCCCATATAACATCTTATGTTCAAGGAATATAACGGGGTTATCATCTCTTATCGCGGCTTTCAGCAATCCCTTAGCATCATAGGGAGTGGAAGGCATTACCACCTTCAAACCGGGAAGATGTGTAAACCACGCCTCAAGACTCTGTGAGTGCTGAGCGGCAGCGGAAAGACCTCCTCCTACGGGGGTTCTGACAACCATGGGAAGTTTTACTTTACCACCGAACATATACCTCATCTTCGCAGCCTGGTTCGTTATCTCATCCATGGCAACGCCCATAAAGTCGCAGAACATTATCTCCGGAACGGGTCTCATTCCAGTTGCAGCGGCACCAACGGATGAGCCTATTATCGCAGTCTCGCTTATGGGGGTGTCCTTTACCCTCTCTCCTCCAAACTCTTCCCACAATCCCTTCGTAACCCCGAAGCATCCTCCAAATCTACCCACATCTTCACCTATAATATAGACTCTCTCGTCGCGCTTCATTTCCTCCCTTAAGGCTTCCCTTATAGCTTCCGCGTAAGTGATCTCTCTCATCTTGAGCACCCCCTAAGCGTAAACATCCTCGAGTGCCTCTTCGGGCTCAGGATAGGGACTTTCTTCAGCAAACTTTACCGCCTCATCTATTTCCTTTGCGATCATATCCTCTATCTCCTTTATCTTCTCCTCATTCAAAACCCCCATCTTTAGAAGCTTTTCCTCAAAGCGTTTTATAGGACACTTTTTCTTCCACTCCTCTATTTCCTCAGGGGTTCTGTAGATCTGCGGATCTCCCTCAAAGTGTCCCCTCCAGCGCGCGGTCTTAGCCTCTATAAGAGTGGGACCTCCACCCGAACGAGCCCTTTTCACGGCCTCTTTAACGGCTTCATAAACCGCTATGACATCGTTTCCGTCAACGACAACTCCCGGTATCCCGTAAGCGGAGGCTCTATCAGCTATATCCTCTATAGCCATTCCTCTTTTTTGAGGCATGGATATGCCATACATATTATTTTCACAAAGGAAAACAACGGGAAGCTTCCAGATTGAAGCCATATTTATCCCCTCGTGAAAAGTTCCTCTATTAGAAGCGCCATCGCTAAAGAAGCATAGAGCCACCCTTCCATTCTTCTGAAGATAGCTCGAAAGCGCAGCGCCAGTAGCTATTGGTATACCAGCCCCAACTATTCCATTAGCTCCGAGAATTCCAAGATCAACATCAGCTATATGCATGGAACCCCCCTTGCCTTTACAATAACCGGTCTTTTTACCGTAGAGCTCTGCCATCATATATTTTAAGTCTCCGCCTTTAGCTATGAGATGCCCGTGACCTCTATGAGTGCTCGTTATATAATCCGTAGGCTCCAAGGCTGCGCAGGCGCCGGCAGCCACCGCCTCTTCACCTATATAAGAGTGAACGAATCCTGGGATCTTACCTTGCGCAAAAAGCTCCACTACCTTCTCCTCAAACCGCCTGATCCTTAACATCGTGGTATACATCTCCAGCCATAGCTTCTCGTCGCTCAAAGCCTCTCCCCCCTTAAAAATCTACCGCCATTTTCCCGGGACCTTAACCACAACGCAGGCGTTAACCACGACTATATTAGAAGTCTCACCAAATGCGGGAACGTAAATCCCGGGGACCCTAAGACCTCCCTCCACAACCCTAATTTCCACCTTACCTATGGGAAGCGCTTTTCTCACCTCTTCTTCCCTGACCTCACCTCCTCCCGGCACTCCAAGAATAACCTCAATGAGGATCTCATCGAGGAGCACATTCAGTATCTCCACAAGACCGCTTAAGCATACGCGAGATATAGCGTCCTTTACCGCTTTTACCGCAGCTTTAGTGCAATCCTCGCCGTGAAGATCCACCCCCATACCTAACTCGATAGCAAATCTTTTAAGGGTCATCAGAGCAGAAGATCATCTCCGCTCTTGTTATCAAGAGCTGGATGAAGATCGAACCTCACAACCCCGACGCGCGCCTTCCCTCTAACCGCCTTAGCGACTATGCCTACTCCCTCATTTCCGAACCCACCGCACAGCTCTATACATGTTATTCCCTGCTCCACAAATTTCTTAGCGAGCTCAGCACCCTCTTCATAGCTTGATACACCAGCTACATGAAGCTCTACCTGCTCATTCCTAACGACCGCCTTGTCTCTTTCAGGATTTGACCCCGGCACCACGAATATGAACGCAGCCTTAACAGCCATATTCACAACTCCCCCTCTCCGGCTAAAATTCATAAATCTATTTTAGTATTATGAGAAAGAAGTTTCAAGTTCCTGATAGATTACTTCAATCAGAAAAATTTTTACACCCTAATAAAGAAAAGAAACAAAAAGGGGGGCGAGATACCCCGCCCCCCTTTTTCTCTTCAAGAACTTACCGCTTTTATCTCCTTAACCTCCTCGCTTTTTTTAAGTTTAAAAGCAGATAGAAGCTTCCTTATATATTCAGCATCCTCCGATACACCCTGTGCCTCCTGCGCTAAATGCTCCGCCGCCTTAGAATTGTCCCCCGCAGCTTTACTTATAACCTCTATGTTGCCCGCTAAATCCGCCACATTCTTCGTTATACTGTCTAAAGCAGCAGACATCTCCTCAGTAGAAGCAGCCTGCTGCTGAGTAACAGATGCTATGTTCTGTATCGCATCGTTAACCTTCACTATCTCCTCAACCGCCTCCCTCAACTGCATCCTCGTAGACTCAGCACGAGATGCCGTCTCCCCCATCGCAACGTTTACCTCCTCCGTAGACCTACGAGCTACCTCAGCCTCACCTATTAGCTCCTCTATAA
>JAGHDO010000020.1 GCA_021159885.1 Synergistota bacterium
CGTCCCCACCAAGAAGAGAATTAAAACTATCGAGAAGAAAACAAGGCTTACGAACCAAAGAGATTGCGGTATCCACAGTGGGGTTTGAAGCGGCGTATTTGCCACTGAGTTTCTCAAGATAGAAGTATGCAAAACTCCAAAAGCATAGTAAGTTGTGAGAATAACGAAGATAATGAGAGCCACCAGCGATAAAAGATCAAGAGCAGAACGATATTTAAGCGGAAGCTTTAGATAAAGAATATCTATTCTAACGTGAGCCTTCTTAAAAAGCGCATAAGAAAAAGCCCATCCGCTCATGATGGCGAGGGTATATCCTGAGAATTCCTCTCCCCCGCTTATGGAAACCGAAAAGAGCTTTCTTAGCAAAACATCAATACATATATAAACCGCCATGAAGAGAACCAGTACTCCACTCGCCCATACCCCATATTTACAAACTCTTTCGGCCATCAATATAGCTCTCTCTATCATCTTTCTCCCCCCACAGCAAATTTAAAGGGGATATGGCTTTAAATGATAAGCCATATCCCCCATCGCTTTCAGAGCATGAAACGAAACTTTACTTAACCTCAGCCTTAAGTCCAACCACCTTACCTATTGTCTCATTCCAGCGCTTGATGGTCTCCTTATCAACGCGCTTAGCCCAAGCGGGAAGGACATAATCCACAAGGATCTTACGCGCAAGTTTTATATCCTCAGGACGCACTTTAACGAGCTTCATACGATTAGGCTTGCCATATTGACAGTCTCCTATCCCTGTTAAACAGTTTATACCTTGCTGAGTTTCCTCATCAGCATCCGCCCACGCAGGCTCTTCAAGCTTCTCTTTTATAAGCTTCTGAATGGTCTTACGCTCCTCAGGAGAGAAAGAATTCCAAGTATCAAGCCTTATAACGGTCATAACATAGTCCCATCCCCCTATGGGCAACGGATAGAGATAGTTAGAAACCTCTCCCCATCCCGCGCTATATCCAGAAAGGCTTCCCGTAACGGCGCAATCCACGACTCCTCTCTGCAGGGCAGTAGCAACCTCGCTAAAGGTTATCGTAACGCCTGTAGCACCGAGAGCCTCAACGAATTGAGAGGTCGTCCACCCACTTGCACGCACCTTTTTGCCCTTAAGATCCTTAAGGCCCGTTATCTTGACCTTGGAAAAGAGAATCTGAGCCGGATAAGGAACCACAGCGAGAAGCTTAGCGTTAAATCTCTTCTTAATTATATCTGCCATCACAGGCTTATAGGCTTCCACAACCTTCCTGGCTGTCTTAATATCCGGCGCAAGTGCGGGAAGATCCAAACCAGCCAGCCCGGGAGCATCGGAAACGACATAATCAACAACCGTTGAAACCGCATCAAATACTCCCTTATCCATAGCACGTAAAACTGCTGGTCCCTTAAGCTTGACCTGCCCAAGAGAAGTCATAATTGTTTTTACCTTGCCTCCCAATGCCTTAGGCAAAGTCTCTGTCCAGAAGGGTCTCTCAAATTTCTTATAAAGGGCAAGACTGCTCCAGCTTCCCACAACTCTGAGGGTTCTTACGCCAGCCAGAGCAGGTATCGAGACGAAAGCCACTAACAAAACCACCGCCACCACCGCTATTCCAAGCTTCCTCATAAATAGCACCTCCTTCTCGTCAGGCTATGTATACATCATGGCGCTCAACTTGGATACTTTAAATTGATACTTTAAATTATAAAACAGCTATGTACTCAAGTCAAGGTTTGGCTATTCCGCTTTCTATCGCTCCCTTGAGCTTTTCGGGGGCAGAGCTCCCTATTCGATACAATTTTCCATTCCTTATCACTATTTCAACCGCCATAAAGCCGGAAACGTTAAAGAGCCAGCCTCCAGGAATAAGTCTAATTCCCCATCCATACCACCACGGATTTCTAACGATTCTGCATCTTAGAATATCCCTTAAGAGAAAGCTTTTTCTTATCAATCCTATTCCAAACCTGATCCTTAAATGGGTGCTATCAACCGTGATTCTCATCGTTGAAAAAAGCAAAGCCGCAGACAAAAGCAAGAAAGAGCTTATAAGGATCGGTATCTCTCCCGTCCTTTTCCACATATAAAAAGTTATGATCTCTGCCACTCCCAGAATTAAAAGGAGCACCCAACCAACTTGCGTTTCAGAGTAAATCAGCATTCCCATCCGACCTGCTCAGGCAGGCGAATAATAGCAGCGCTTGGGAGAAATTACCTTTCCCTCACCCTTGAGCTTCTTTATTATCTTTGATACCTCCTTGCTATCAATACCCGTGAGCTTAGCTATGTCACCAGGCTTGAGAGGCTTCCCCACTTTCTTCATAGTCTCGAAAACGACTCTCTCCCTCTCCTCCATCAACCCCCACCCCCTTATCATGCATATGCTACTAAGGTCTCGCTCCCCTGTTTTAGCATACCAACTCTTAAACGCGCACCACATAGGCTTTCAAGCAAATCAGCAAGTTCATCCCTTGCCTTAACGATTAGCTCCTCTGAAACCGGCCCTATCCCATCAACGTTTATAACCACTCTGCGACTGTCTTCGGTTATTTTGGAAAAGTCTCCATTTCTCCAATTCCATCTCCTGCACATCACGTTCAAAGTCCTATCATCAAAGTAGATAACCTCCCCCGGCTCAGGATGCTCCTCTTCCTTTCCCCCAAGCGGTAGAAATCGCTCTTTCCCAGTAGCGAAACCAAGACGCATATTTCCCTCAACCTTATCCGCGTCATCCCCTCCACACGGTATCAAATACTTTATCGAAATATAGTTAAAGAGAGCAACAGTGCTATTTATAAAGGGAATTTTGCCTCCTTTCTGAACGCGCTTTATTAAAGCCTTAATGGAAGGCGGAAAGCGATTGGGATTAGATCCAAATTTTCTATGCGCCTCTTCCCATGCTTTTATAAATTCATGCTCAAGCCAGTTTTCCCCTCCTCTTCGAGAAGCCATAACCTCTTCTAAGAGAGAAGCTATCTTAGAATTCCCAGCTTCATTCTCCATGTCGTCTACAATAACCACACCCCGCTTAAAATCCGGAAAGGCCTCAAAAATTGCTTTTTCAACAATTATCATCTTTTCAGCCATTTAAAGAGCTTACCTCCTTTCCCAACCGCATATATCATTAGCACAGATAATGCCAGAAATTATAACCGCTTCTATACCCCCACCTGGGAAGGTAGACGCACTTGCTAAATATAGTCCCTCAATTGGGGACTTAAAATAAGGTCTCTTGACATCTATAGATTGATCAAAAGAGTAAATAGCTCCCTCCGGCATAGAGGTATAAGCCTCGAAAGTCCTTGGAGTAGCTGCGTCTTTCACAAGAATATTCCCTTCCAGCTCCGGAATGACCTCGGAAGTTTTCTCAATAAGCAAATCAGATAGTTCTCCTTTCCTCTTATTATACTCCTCCGTGCCTCTTTCCGGAAAATCATAATAATTCGCTCCGGTTATTATAGTTACGCTTGATTTCCCATGTGGGGCAAGGCTCGGATCAGCATTCGAATTTATAACAACTCCGTATCCATTATCTAAATTTTCGATAAGCGTGGGATAGGAGCTGAGATCGGCATCCACTCCAAGGAAGACCATAAACACCGAAGGAGACATTTTAAGCTCCCTTATATACTCAAGAAAGCTTTTTTCCAACTCCTTACTATCTATAAGATTGAGAAACACTATCTTAGCATTAGCGTTAGCTACAACCACAGATGATTTAAAGAACTTGCTCCCCACCTTTACACCGTAGGTCTTCCCAGTTCTAACCAGTATTCTCTCCACCCTATGCCGTAGAAGAACTTCACCACCGTTAGCCTCTATAACACCCTTTAGTGCATCAGCAAACTTTTGGGCTCCTCCCTTAGGGAAATATCCTCCCTTAGCATAGTAGGAAAACATAGCTCCAAGAGCGCTTCTTCCCGAGGTTTTCTCAGGAACCGTTCCAAGATAGCCTATAAGTGCACATAAAAATCTCTTTATATCATCGCTCTTGAAATACTCGTCGAGAAGATCGCGAAGCGTCCTTCTCCCAAGCTCATAAAGCGTAGGATAATCCCGGGGATAGCTCAGCAACCTATTCGCCCCCAAAACTTCAACTACGATCTCAGGCGGTAAAGGAGCACCAAATGGCTCTTTCTCCTTTTGAGACTCCTCAAGAGCTCTCTCAATCATGCTGAAAAATCTCTTTATACCATCTCTTTCCTCAGGGAAAAATCCCAACAGATTATCCATGAAATCGGAGGGCTCCACAACATCGAAAGCCTCACCCCTGAAAAGATATCTAACCGTGTTTTTAACGAAAAAATCTTCCTTGTTAAGTCCCAGCTTCTTCAGAAAAAGCGAAAGGGTACCTCCTTCCCAGAGACCGCTTACATTCTCCACACCACAGTTAAAGGTAAATCCTTTTCTTGAAAATGAAGAGCAGTATCCTCCAGCCTGATAGTGCTGTTCCAAAACGAGAACCTTATACCCCCGCAAGGATAAAAGAGCTCCACAGCTTAAACCACCTATTCCAGAACCAACTATTATGACATCATATTCATTCTGCAGCTTCTGGGAGCGCGGTTTCACCCTCACCTTCCACTCCTTCCTCTTAAACTTCCTTGAAATGAAATAGGTTGGTCCCTTCTTTGGGAAAATCATTGAAAAAATTATGCCAGCAGCCACTAAAAGATTTGATAGAATAATAGGATATATACCTGATAAAATCAGAAAAAGAAGAGCATTGATCAGAAAAACTCCCGTCCACACCGTGGTTATCACCACATTTACCATTATGAAAATCTCATCCTTCCAATAGCTTTCCGGATAGGCCCTCTTGGCGATCTCAAGCGTGAAGGGCTTTTTGATCAAAAGAGAGGTCAAGGAAACGGAAAAAAGAAGCGCATAGCTGATAAAAGCTCCTCTTTCAGCGAAAAATCTCCCTCCCTGAAGGAAGGACGCAACAGCAACCAGAGTGAAATAGGCCAAAGTTGTTAAATCAAGCAAATTGTACCTCTTCTTTAAAACCTGTGGAAGAGTTATGATAAGGGATGCTATAGAGGGGAAAATCATGCCAATTTTGCTTCCCGTTCCACAAACGACCCAATAAATTATCCATGGTACAAGTGAAACGAAAACATAGAACAATCTAAAACACCCCCTTTTCTAAGCTCGGCTCAGTCCTACATCAAGCGCCGTCATCGCAGCGAAACCTATCAAAGCACCCAATGTAGCAGTGTCAGAGTTCCCGCTCGATTGAGATTCGGGAATAACCTCCTCGACAACCACGAAGATCATAGCTCCAGCAGCGAAAAGGAAAGAGAGGTCTCGCTATTTCAACCAGCCAGGCTCCCAGAGCCCACCAATAGGTTCCATGAGGGCAGAAACTTGGCCATACCAAAAGCTTTTAAAACGAGATATCCCCTCTCTTCTTAAAGGCACTCATACTGAAACCATTATACTACAAAAAGATTAACCTTAAAAAATATTATATATATCGATAAATCGATTTATCGATATTGACATATAGCATTTAAGAGTTATAATCTTCTATAAGAGAAGGAGGTGATCAAAATACATTAC
>JAGHDO010000021.1 GCA_021159885.1 Synergistota bacterium
CGTAAGAACTGCCTTAAAAAACTATGGCTTAAGAATGGTTATAGACCTCACTTCAAGAACGGAATATAAGATTTACAAACAGGGAAAGAGCGTGATTATAGAAGTTAACTCCACGACGAGAAGAACAATAAGAAAAAAACGTTTTCCTCCAAACAAGGTTGCAACTTATTACTCCGTTAAAAGAAGAGGAGAGAAGACAACTATAGAGATAGGTTTAAAAAGCGATAAAATGGAATTCAAAGCATTTACCCTGGATGAGCCGTTCAGGATAGTTGTGGACATACTCTATCCCAAAGCACATTACGAAGAATATAAAGAGGGACCCAAAGCAGAGGGACTAAATATAACCCTGATGGAGAAAGACATAGCCATAAATACGGTATTTGGATACCAGGACTTCTACTTCGATATTTCTCCTACCTGGAAGCTTCTTCCGGGAAGCTTTATAAATCTGTTTATAAGCCATTCTCAGATAACCAGGCCAAAGATTTCCAACATAACCGTCTATCTAAACGGCCTTCCCATCTATACTATACCTCTCGATGATAGCAATCTATGGAGGGCATCAATAAAAATTCCGATGCCAGTTTCCTACCTGAAGAAAGGGGTTAATGTCATAGAGCTTAAAAGCTTCATGAGAACTACAGAGGAAAGATGCATGGATATAGACAATCCCGGAAACTGGCTCAGGATACATAAGGAAAGCTACGTTCATTTAAACTACCTTCCGAAAGAAGAGCTCAGCATAAAGGATTTTCCCTCTCCATATTTTGAGGAAAATGTCTCTCACAGAGAGCTAACCGCTTTTGTGCTCCCCGATAAATGGTCTCCCAAGGAGATAGAAGCTGTATCCGTTATGGTTCTCGACTGGGCGCAGAGGGGAAGATTCAAGAAGTTCTCCCCCGATATATTCTTCATGAGAGAGTTAAACAGCGATGTTAAATCTAAATACAACCTCATATATATAGGAAAAGCAGATGCTCTCCCTGCAGGACTTCTTTCCACATTTGGCGTAGATCAAAAGGATCTTAAGGGCAAATATGCTATCTCAAGCTTTATCAATAGCAGTGGCAAGGGAAGACTTCTGATCACCTCCGATACGGAAAAAGGTGTCTTAAGAGGAACGCTTGCCCTGCTTTCAAAAGAGGTAAGAAAGCAGATAGAGGGTAATAAGATAATCCTTCCCATAAACACGCCCCTGCCTAAAAAGAAAAAGCTTCCTGAGCTGGGAACTGACATATATTTTACGGATCTCATGGTTGGAGACATCATATTCATAGGCACATATTCTCACACAGATTCGATATCCTTTAGAATACCGCTTCACTGGGCTATAAAAGGAAACCCAATGGTAGTGCTTCATTTTAAACACTCCCCAGCGCTCGATAGAAAGAAATCTGCTCTTACCGTTCTCATAAACGATGTTCCCGCGAAATCGATAGAGCTTTCTTCCAAGAACATAACCGATGGAAGGCTCGTCGTGCCAATACCCTATGATGCAACGAAAGGAAACTACATAAATATCGGCTTTAAAGCTTATCTGGATATAAACGTCCCGGATTGCAACCACAACTATTCCGAATCCGCATGGCTCGTAATAGAAAAGAGCTCGTATCTTCATCTTCCACACGATATAAAGGCTATGAAACCCCTCTTGGAAAATCTCCCATTTGCCATGGTTGGGGAAAGAATAACCCTCTATCTGGGAAAGAATATCAACAGCGATGCTCTAACAACGCTTTTAAACTGCTTAATATCTTGGCAAAAAAAGGTATATCATCCTTTAGAGGTATCAACTTCCTATCTCTCCAAGTTTAAAGTAGAGGAGCTTAAAAAGAGCTTAGAACACGCGATAATCCTGGCCCCTGCAAATGAGGTAAAAAAGCAGGGGATAAAGCTTTTAACCAATAAGATTCCAGTGGTTCCAGATTTCGCAGAAGATGCAATGCTATGGCAGTTAAGCGTATATGGAGGAAAGCGATTGGCCCTTATTATCACCTGGTTAAAGAATACCCCAAATCAAACTCCGCTTTACACCAAGGCAGTTTTAAAGTGGAAGCTTAAGGGAGACCTTTGTTTCCTTTCATCAAAGGGAGAAGTGGTTCCATTTTATCTTAAAACACCAAAACCGCCGGAGAGAGAAAAGCCAAAGAAAAGCCTGTGGGAGCATATATGGTTCAAACTCAGATATAGCCGTACACTTGTTGGTATATTCGCTCTTGCATTCTTGGCTATCGTAGCTATCACCGCATTTATAGTTATCAAGAATATAAGAAGAAGATAAAAGCGCTATGAGGATTTTAAGAAACATCCTTATAGTCCTTTTAAGCATTTTTATCGTAATATCCTTTCTTCCGATTTCATCACTGGCGGAAAAAGTTTTGCCACATCCATTTGGCTTAAAGAGAACCCCTCTTAAAACCGCTCTTAAGTATCCAAGGTTTAAGAGAGAAGAAATAAAGGCTCCTTTAAAGCTTCCCGCGAGCGTCGATCTCTCAAGCAATCTACCTCCCGTTGGAGATCAGGGATATGTGGGCTCGTGCGCCTGCTGGGCTTCAGTTTATTACTGGAAAAGCTATGCAGAATCGAAGGAGCACGGCTGGTCAGTTAACGAACCAGAGCATCAGTTCTCCGCAAGCTACATATATAATCTCGTAAACGGGGGCACGGATGATGGTTCCACTTTTCCAGATATCTATGAGCTTATGAAAAGGGTTGGCGCCGCGCCGATTACCGATTTTCCAAACCTAACAACTGACTATCTCACTCTTCCAAGCAAGGAGGTAATAAAGCGTGCCCTTCAATATAAAGTCCAAGGATTGGAGCTCATATTCGCTCGCGATGAGAGTCAGGAACCGCCATACTCTCCCTTAAGTGATAGCGTGATAAAAGACATGAAAGCGCTTTTGGCGAGCGGTGAGCCATTTGTCATAGGTGTGCCGATATATTCCTCTTTCTCATACTACATCGGTGGAGTTTATGATGGCCCTTTCTGGTGGGAAGAACTGCTCGGATATCACGGTATGCTCGTTTACGGATACGATGATTCACTTAGCGCCTTTAAGGTGAGAAACTCATGGGGGATAAGCTGGGGAATAAGCGGAAACTGCCTTTTATCATATGATTTCATGAAGCAATATGTCTGTGAGGCATGGAGATTCATAGATGCCATAAACCCACAGATAAAGGCATATCTTGAGCTTGAAATCGATCACGGAAGGTTAGGGGATCTGATCATCACCGTTGGAAAAGGAAACACTTGGGATTCATGGAATACCTCAGGATACGAGGGAAGCTATCCGGATTATTATCTCTCCATGAGCGCCTACCCTGATCCGAGAGTGCATCTTGAGCTTGCCATGGATGTATCCTCCTTTATAAATGCGAGCGGTGATTGGAAACTTAAGGTGAGCGACATGATACCGAGCTCTTCTGGAAAGGTTAAGTCCGCTCAGATAGTCGTTGAGGATCGATCGGAAACATATCTCTTAAATGGAACGGGAGAAATGGAAATAAAAGATATGCAAACCAACATAGGAGTATTTGAGGAAAGCGCACCTCCGTCTCCTAATAATCCTCCGGTCGTCGGCTTATCCGCTGATCCTCAAAGCGGATATGCTCCATTAACGGTGAATTTCACTGCCTCTGCCTATGATCCTGATGGCGATGAGATAACGAAGTATGAATGGGACTTCGATGGAGACGGATACGCTGATCTGACGACAACAATTCCTCAAACCTCGTGGATATACTACTTCCCAGGAAGCTACCTCGCTACGGTTAAAGCTTACGACTCAAGAGGAGACTGGGGAAGCAGTTCAATCTATATCACAGTTAGCGAAGAGCCGAATCCTCCTCCACCTCCTCCAGAGCCATCGGGCGGAGCAGGCGGAGGATGCTCAATGGGGAAAGCTCCTCATGGAATTTCACTTCTTTTGATCTTTCTCGCAGTTCTTCCGATATATCTCCTCTTGAAACGGAGGTGGTCTTAAAATGCCAAAGCACATAGGAATAGTCGCGTGCAGTGCAGAGGGAGCCTCTCTCTGCTACCGCACGATTTGCATAGAGGGAGAAAAGTTTATGGGGCAGAGATATGCTCATCCAGAGGCGAGCATGCACACGCACCCATTTGGCGAATACATGAAATATATAGAAGCGGGGGATTGGGAAAAGGTTGGAGAGCTTATGCTCTCATCAACCGAAAAGCTCGCAAAAATAGGGGCGGACTTTGCCATATGCCCGGATAACACCATTCATCAGGCTTTCGATCTCTTCATAGAGAGATCCCCCATACCTTGGCTTCATATAGCAGAGGAGGTCGCAAAAGAGGCTCAGAAGAAAGGGTTTAAGCGTATCGGAATCCTCGGCACGAAATTCTTAATGGAATCTCAGGTCTACCCATCAAAGCTAAGCGAAAGGGGAATAGAATACCTGATCCCAGAGCCGAACGAGAGAGAAAGAATAAACGATATCATCTTCAGCGAGCTCGTCTACGGAAAATTTCTTCCGGAAGCCCGCGCATATTTTCAGAAAGTGATAGAAAAACTAAAGGAAAAAGGTTGCGATGCGGTCGTCTTAGGATGCACTGAAATACCTTTGCTTATAACTGATAAAGACTCTCCCATTCCTACGCTGGACTCAACGAGAATATTAGCTCGCTCAGCCCTAAGAAAAGCGGTGGAATGAAAAAATTAAAAAAATTTTTCTAATCCCCTCTTGACATTTAATATTAAATATGATATCATTAGGGTGCAAAATCTGTAGAGGAGGGGTTAGTTATGAAAAGGAAGTTAGCGGTAATTCTATGCGCGATGATTATGGCGGTAGGAGTAAGCGGATACGCGCTTTCGCTAAGCTTCTCCACGACACAAATTGGAAATTCCCTCTGGATTAGTGGAGATATAAACGGTTTAATAAGCAAGGTAGGAGAATCTACAGGCTTTTATGACATAGGGGGCTACTCAGGCACTATAAACAGGCTCGGGAGCTCAATTCAACTATACGGAGATATAAGCGGTTCTATAAGACCACTTGGTAACTCTCTCTTATATGATATAAATGGAAACACGGGAATTATAACGCCGTTAGGAAACAGCTACATCATAAATGGAGATATATGGGGAACCATAAGAAAGAGGGGAAAAAGGACCTATATTGACATCTGGTAGAAAGAGAAGAGGCATCAATCAAGGAGGGGTACAACCCCCTCCTATTATTTTATCCTGAAGTAACAGTATCTTATTGAGTATTAAGAGTATTAAGGAGGTGGCATTTTTGAGAACGCTTCTAATCGCCATTGTGATCATCTTCGGTTTTTTAGTTGGAGGAGCTCACGCTGAGAAAATCTATAAACTTTCGGAGCTCCTTAAGGAGATAAAGCACCTTGAGGGAAAAGAGGTAAGCGTAATAGCCTATTTCAGAGACGCTTATCCAGATCAGCACAAGTTCATGGTAAGAGAAAACAGAAAATATATCTTTGAAGTTCACTACGCGGAAAACCAAAAAGACAACTTCATTATTAGATTTCTTGAGGGACTCCCCCCTTACTCAAAGGTAAAGCTCCTCCTAAAGGGGGTGATAAAGGGCAAGGCTGAACCTCCATTCAGAATCTACTGGATGGAGCTCAAGGAAGTGAAAGTTCTGGACTTAGGAGGTGAAAGTTAAAATGTTAAGGAAATTTTCCTTAGCGCTTATAGCGCTCTTTCTTCTCATCGGGATATGCTACGCCATAACGCCAGATGAAGCAAAGCTCGTCTCCGTAAACTGGCTTAAATTTGATGAAAGCTCCGTAACGATCAAAAGCGTGGAACCAATAATCTATAAAGATGTCAAGGTAGGATATCTCGTTAACCTTTCACCAAAAGGCTTTATAATCGTCCCGGATGTAAAACTTCTCTCGCCGATTAAATTCTGGTCTAAAAAGGGAACTTTCAGAAAAGAGGGATTCCTTCTCGATGTCCTTGAAGAGATGTATATCGCTAAAATGGGAGTTAAAAAAGGAGATTTAAGCGAATCAAATGAACAGCCCGCTTGGGCGTGGCTTGAAGGAAGAAAAGCCATCCCGTTGGAAGAAGTAAGAACTACAGAAAAACCAGCTCTTATAACTACAATGTGGAGCCAAGAAGATCCATATAAC
>JAGHDO010000022.1 GCA_021159885.1 Synergistota bacterium
GAGCATCTATTACTATCCTTTGTCCCGGAGAATATCTACCGGATATTATGAAATTTTTAATCCTGTCCAAGACCTCATCCTTTAAGGATCTTCTTTCTATCGCCAAGGTTATCACCATCCTATATTATATCGTACACAATATATAATTTATTATACGCAATATCTCTCCTTCTATCAACTCTTGACTTGGAAATATAATAAATGAGATGGTAAAAATGTAAGATCCAATATGGAAGAACATAGCTTTTCCCTATAAAGAAAGTAAACTTTCATTTCTTCCTATAAAGCTCCTTATAGATCCTATAGGCAGCTATGACCTTTTTAACGTAGTTTCTCGTCTCCCTATAGGGTATCATTTCCATCCACTCTTCCCAGCTCTTGGCTTTTATCTTACTGATCCATCTTGAAACGTTTCCACCTCCAGCATTATAAGCAGCTAAAGCCAAATAGAGATTATTCTTGTATTTTCTCATAAAACCCGCAAGATGCACTATCCCAAGTTTTATGTTAACGTAGGGGGAAAAAAGTGCATTTCTATCCTTAACACCAAGACTCCTGGCAGTAAACGGCATGATTTGCATGAGACCTACAGCTCCTGCCCAGGAAACCGCGCGGGGATTGAATTTACTTTCCTGATGTATAACGGAGAGAACAAGTAGGGGATCTACCTTTTCCCTTTTAGAAATCTTGACTATATAACTAAAATAGTTTGTGAGAGGATAAGCTCTTCTCCATACATCTCTATCTCTCCAACCGGAAAGTATTAAGTATGTAGCATAGGCCACAGATGAGTGATAGTTAAACATCTTTTCTGAAACGATTGATAAAAATAGTTTTCTCGAAGGAGTGGGTATCCCATTGAGAAGGTTTCCTCTAATGAAGGCAAACTCCCAGAAGCCAGCCTTAAGGAGCTTTCTTGAAAGAGCATCCTTAGGAAGAGAGGGTTTTCTCCGGTTAAGAGAGATGCCGTATTTTCTAACAGTGTAATACTCCAGTGGAAACGATAGGGATAGAACACGCCTGGCTTTTAATCGAGAATAGAGTCCTTTCTTCATAAGATAGTATATAACCCTCGCACAGATGGGATCACCAGCATGATACTTTAGAATAATTCTCCATTCGCTTAATGCATCTCTATATTTCCCAGAGATATAACGTCTCCATCCCTCAAGCCATGAAACGCGAAGGGCCCATTTAGAGCGAGGAAACTCCTTTAAAAGGAGACGTTTATATCTTGAATCATGCGTGAGGTAATAAAGATAAAAGAGAATCAAATCCTCATGCTTTTTTTTCTTCAAAATAGATCTAAGCAAAGAATAAGCCTTTTTCTTAGCATTTATGCTTTCCGAAAGAGCAACATACCTTCTAACTAAGGTTTCCCAGATTACTCCTCTCTTAAGAAGCGCACCATAAAGCCTGAAAGCATCCCTTCTTCTTCCTAATCTCTCAAGCGTGATAGCTTCCCAGAAAAGCTTTCTCGATCTTTTAAAATAGCGCAAAGCTATCTTATACTCTCCTCTAAGATAGTAAGCTCTACCAGCTCTGTAAAGAACTTCTTTTCCGGGAGATCTCAGGTAAGGAAGGAGCCTTAAAAGCAGATCATTAGCATCTTTATCCCTTGGATAATCGCTCAATATGGAAAGAATCCATTCAGAAGCCTTTTTATAGCTTCTTTTCCTAAAGGATATAAGAGCGAGCCTGTATCGAGCAACCTTTCTTATATACGCTGTTCCGAGCTCAAGGGAAAGCAGATAGAAACCATAGGCCCTTTCCAGCTTCCCCAAGTTCTCATAGATCTGAGCAATTCTGTAAGGCAGGACTGCCTTAATCTCTATAGGAAGTTTCTCTCTTGATCTCCAGAGTTCCTTAAAGTAAGATAATGCTGTAGTATAGTCTTTCCCATTCATGTAAATAAGTCCCAAGTAGAATTTGACGTGGGGAGAAAGCATCTCACTTTGAGGAAGACACTCGGCATAAAGCTCCTTTGCCTCTTTGAGCTTTCCTTCTCTTCTATATGAATTTGCCTTCAAAAGCTTTTCTATTACGCTCTCTGCCGATAAAGAAACCTGAGGAAGCGAGGTGATAAAAACTGATATACATAGGAACATCAGGATGGTTTTACAAAGGGTGGAAGGACATCTACTACCCATCGGATCTCCCCCCAAATGACTGGTTTGAGTTTTATGCTAAAGATTTTAACACAGTTGAGATAAACTCAACTTTCTACAGAGGGGCAAAAAAGAGCAATTTAAAAAGATGGAAAAAGAAAGCCCCAGAAGGCTTTGTTTTTACTCTCAAAGCTTTCAGAGGCATCACTCACCTGAAAAAACTTAAGAACACCCGGGAGGATGTTGAAAACTTTCTCAACGAAGCATCCGTTCTTGAGAAAAACCTCGGTTCCATTCTGTTTCAGCTTCCCCCCTCTTTAAAATGCTCACCGGAGCTCTTAAAAGAGTTCATAGATGAGCTTCCTTCCGGATTTAGATTTGCGTTTGAGTTCAGGCACAAGAGCTGGTTTGAGAGCAAAGAAATCGAGGAAATATTGAGAGAGAAAAACTGCGCGTTCGTCATCGTAAGTGCTCCCAAGCTTCCGGAAACCGTAAAAATAACTGCGGATTGGGCTTACATAAGATTTCACGGCAAAGATAAGTGGTATGATTACCTTTACTCAGAGGAAGAGATGGAAAGATGGGCTTCTCTCATAAACGAGATAAAAGGGAACCTCAAAAATATCTTTATTTATTTCAACAACGATACGCACGCATACGCTATCCAGAACGCAAAGCTTTTAAGAAAATTAGTTAATCCCGCAGATTGAACAGGTTCCAGAGGAGCAGGTACCACAAGAACCTTTCTTTCTCAAGGAATCTCCCTCAAGGAGAACGAGCGTCCTGCTCCCGCACTTGGGGCAGCGAACCTCACCTTTCTCATGCTGAAATATCTCTCCACACGAAATACACTTAAACCTCCTCACTGCCCTCCACCTCCTTAGCAAAATCAAGAACTTTCTTCATAATCTTAGGATGAAGATTTATCCCTGCGTGAAAAGGAATCACAATCCTTCTATTTCCTTTTCTATATATCCTATGACTCCCCTTAGATCTAACCATTTTGAAACCCACTTTTAAAAGCAAACTTTCAGCCTCATGAGCTGTCAACCTTGGAAGCTTAGGCAACCTGAACCTCCATATCCAAGGTTTTTACCTCTCTAAGCAGTATCTCTTTTCTCTCTTCCTCTGAAAGAGTTTCCCAATAAAGCTCTATAGCTTCCTTTATATTAGATAAAGCCTCCTCAAGAGTTTTTCCCTGCGTTTGACATCCATCCAAAAGAGGGCAGTAAGCATAATATCCATGCTCATCCCTCTCCACTACCACATTAAACCTAAGCTTCCTCACCGTCCTCCACCTCCTTAAGAAGCCTTTCCAAATCAGCTTTTTCGAATATATATTTCTTCCCACAAAATTTACATTCTACTTCTCCCCTGCCATCCTTTAACATTCTTAATATTTCCTCTTTTCCAAGCGCCACTATGGTTTCTTCAGCTTTCTCCTTGCTACAGGTACATCTAAACTCAACCTTCTGGGTACCGAGCCAGTTCGGCTTGGCTCCTCTACCCAAAAGCTCCTCAACGATTTCCTCAGGTGTCATCCCCTCATCGAGCTTTCTACTCACTGAGCCAAGCTTACCAAAAGAGCTTTCAAGATGGGAGACGAATTCCTCATCTACTCCTGGCATCAGTTGAATTATGACTCCACCGGCTGAGGCTATCAATCTCTCTGGATCAACCAGAACGCCAAGAGCCACTGCCGATGGTATCTGTTCTGAAACTCTGTAATAATTGGCTACATCAAGGGCTATTCCACCGCTTATAAGAGGAACCTTCGTCATGTAGGGTTCCCTTAGCCCGTAATCTTTTACAACAATGAGCTCTCCTCTTCCAACGGCTTTCTCAACATCGATCTTGCCTTTCTCATTCACGGGAAGCTCAACCCTCGGATTTTTAACATATCCCCTCACCCCGCCTTGGGTATCCGCGTCAGCGATAAGTCCCCCAAGAGGCCCATCGCAAACTACCTGAAGGGTTAGTCTTCCCCTTTCCACCTTCATATCCCACCCCATCATAACTGCAGCACACATAAGTCTCCCCAGCGCAGCTATGGCAGTGGGAGAAGCATCCTGAAGCTCTCTGACTTTAAGAAGAGTATTCGTTATTCTTGATGCCATTATCCTAACCTTTCCTTCTAAGGCAACGCCCCTAACCATATAGTCTCCTTTCAAATTCTCTCTAAACCTCCTTATCTCAATGGATTATGGCAGGCAACCAAATGTCCGGGTGATACCTCAGCGAGAGCAGGCTCCTCCCTCGAACAAATTGGAGAAGCCAACGGACATCTCGGATGAAAACGGCATCCGGAAGGAGGATTTATTGGATTTGGAACCTCACCGGGAGGAAGAAACCTATCCCACTTAACTTTGGGATCGGGAAACGGAACGGCAGAAAGAAGAGCTTTTGTATAGGGATGCTTTGGAGATGTATAAATGCTTCTCAAATTGCCCAATTCAACAAGCTTTCCCAGGTACATTACCGCTATTCTATCACATATATACTTCGCAGTTGCTAAATCATGAGTTATAAACAGATAAGTAAGATTAAATTCCTTTTTGAGTTCTATCATAAGCTCAAGAAGCTTAGCCCTAACCGAGACATCAAGCATAGCAACCGCCTCATCCGCGACCACGAACTTAGGACGAAGTATAAGAGCCCGAGCTATGACCGCTCTCTGCCTCTGCCCACCAGAAAGCTCATGAGGATACTTCTCATAAAAGCTTTCCGGCGGAACGAGACCCATCCTATCGAGCATCTTGAGAACCTCTCTTTTCTGCTCCTTTTCAGTCCCTATGCCGTGTATCACAAGGGGATGCCTTATAGCTTCTCCTATTTTCATATGGGGATTTAAAGAAGCCATGGGATCCTGAAAAACTACCTGGAAATTCCTTCTCTTCCTTCTCAGTTCTTCTCCTGAAAGCGAGGTTATATCCTCCCCATCAAAGAACACTTTACCCTCCGTAGGATCAAGCAGTCTTAAAACGAGCCTGCCAACCGTCGTCTTACCGCTCCCAGATTCTCCAACCAAACCCAGCGTTTCACCGCGGGCTATTTCAAAGGAAATACCATCAACGGCACGCAGGAATCTCTTCTCGCGAGTAAAAAGCTCCTCTATAAAACTCTTTTTAACCGGAAAATACTTTTTCAGATTTTCAACCTTCAGTAATGCCTCCATTCTCATCATCACCTATATTTCCAGCATTTTACATACCTGTCCTTGCTTATTCTGACGACATGAGGATTCCTCGACTTGCAAATATCCATCGCCTCAAAGCACCTCGGATAGAAACGACACCCTCTCGGCGGATCAAGCAAATTCGGAGGAGAGCCATCAAGAGAATGAAGCTCAAGATCATCAAGATCAATCGTTGGAACCGCTCCAAGAAGCGCACTAGTATAAGGATGAAGGGGTGCGGAAAAAAGCTCATCGGTTGGAGCAATTTCTACTATTTCACCAGCATACATCACCATTATTTTTTTAGCCATTTGGGCAACAACTCCGAGATCATGAGTTATAAGTATTATGGTCACGCCGAACTTCTCCCTCACCGAAGCTATAAGATCCAGAATCTGAGCCTGAACTATTACATCGAGAGAAGTCGTGGGCTCATCTGCTATAAGAAGCTTTGGATTTAAAACCAGAGCCAGCGCTATCATTACCCTCTGTCTCTGTCCGCCAGAAAGCTCGAAAGCATAGGATTCCAGCCTGCTTGAAGGGATACCAACCGCTTCAAGCACATTGGCTGACATCTCAAGCGCCTTTTCCTCGGGAACATCAAGATGCGTTCTTATCGTTTCTATAAAATGATCCTTTATCTTCATCACCGGATTTAAACTCGTCATGGGGTCCTGAAAAATCATCGATATTTCCTTTCCCCTTATCTTCCTTAGCTCCTCTTCCGAGAGCTTGACTAAGTCTCGCCCATTAAAAATCAAGCTTCCCTCTATTCTGGATCCCGGGGGAAGAAGCCTAAGGAAACTAATCCCTAAGGTAGACTTCCCGCAACCCGATTCTCCAACAAGCCCAACTATATCTCCTTCCTCGACCTGAAAGCTAACGCCATCAACCGCCCATAAAATTTTCCCTTCAACTCTATATCCAACCTTTAAATCCTTAGCCTCAAGCAGTATCCCCATTTTCCCTAACTACCTCTCCTTAAGCTTGGGATTGAACCTTTCTTGCAAGCCCTCCCCAAGAAGGCTGAAACCCAAGGTAATTAAAACAATCATCAAACCGGGATAAAAGACCATCCACCAGTTATTCTGGAGCAAAAATCTCTGACCATTGGAGAGATCAAAACCCCAGTCAGGCGTAGGGGGAGGTATTCCAAGTCCCAGAAAGCTTAAGCCAGCTTCCGTAAGAATGGCATCTGCTATATTCATCGAAAGTATCACGAGTATGGTAGGGACAACTCCTCTAAAGATATATTTCCTTAAAATTACCCCATCTGTCGCCCCTAAAGCCCTTGCAGCCTCAACATAAAGCTCCGCTTTTATCGAGTTAACCTGATTTCTAACAACTCTAAAATAAGTAGGCACATATATTGTTGCTATAGAAACGGATATGTTTATTATTCCAGGACCAAGCATAGCTGCTATCGCTATAGCAAGGATCAAACCGGGAAAAGAGTATATGGAATCCATAATCATAGTCAATATCCTGTCAAAGGCTCCACCTTTATATCCAGAGAAAAGTCCTAACGGTATACCTATAAAGGCTGCCAGAAGTGTGGCAAGAACAGCAACCGTAAGCGCTATTCTAGTCCCCCATATAACTCTACTAAAAACATCTCTACCAAAGTTGTCCGTGCCCATAATGAACTTGGAAGTCGGAGGGGAAAACGAAGGTCCAACCGGCTTTATAGGATCGTAAGGAGCTATAAGAGGAGCAAAGAAGAAAAACATGAGAAAAACCAGAAGTATAATTCCACCTATAAGGAGAGCTATACCCCCATGCCCCTTAACTATCTTACGTAAAATAGAGTGAAGCGCCCTGAACTCCAACTTTAAAATCCCTCCTAATACCTTATCCGCGGGTCGACATAGGCACATATTATATCAACCAGAAGTCCCACGAAAGCAACAAGCACTGCATAAAATACTATTACTCCCTGCACAGCCATAAAGTCTCTATATCTTACCCTCATTATCAAGAAGGTTCCTATACCAGGCCAAGAAAATGTCGTCTCCGTTAAAACCGCTCCTGCAAGAAGAAGGGCAAATTCAAGCCCCAGCATCGTTAAAACCGGTATCAAAGCATTCTTGAGAGCATGTCTGTAAAAAACGCTTCTTTCTGCTATTCCCCTTGCTCTTGCAGCCCTTATGAAGTCCATCCTTAAAACCTCAAGCATGTTTCCTCTAACGAGCCTAACAAAAACGCTTGAAAGCACAAGGCCCAGAGTTACAGACGGAAGAACGAGATGCTTAAAGGCATCCCAAAAAGCCTCCCAGTCCCAGGTAAGAATACCGTCTATGAGAAAAAGTCCCGTTATGTGATCTGGCTCCATCAAAGGAGATATCCTTCCAGAAACGGGAAGAATTCCAAGCTTAATTCCAAATATAAGCTGCATCATAAGCCCAAGCCAAAAAACTGGCACCGCGTAAATCACTATGGCGTAGCTTCTTGAAACTGAATCCCAAAAGCTTCCCCATCTCTTGGCGGATTCCACTCCAAGCACCAATCCTATAAGAAACGCTACAAACATGGAACAAATCGTTAATTCCAAAGTCGCAGGAAATCTTTCAAAAATTTCCTTTATGACCGGTCTGCGCGTTAGCATAGATTTACCAAAATCCCCTTTCACGAGATTAAATATATAGTCAAAATACTGTACTAATAGGGGCTTATTCAACCCCAGCTTTTCTCTTATCTCAGCTACCTGTTGAGGAGAAGCCTTGGGGCCCAAAAGGGCGCTCACCGGATCACCGGGAAGAACGCGTAAAATAAAAAAAACGAACGTCAGAAGAATTAGAACCATTGGAATCATGAGCAGTAATCTCGCTATAACGTAATAACGCAATGACGCCAAACCTTACACCCCCAAATCATCTTTTAAGGGGAGACTCTCTCCGCAAAGAGGGAGCCTCCCCATCCAGTCATCTGGACTTCTGCACAAAGATCACTTATGAATGAGATAGTACCTAAATATCTGAGTAGGCTCAAGGAGAATGCCTTTTACGTTAGGTTTAGCCACACAATACTGTTTAGCCTGCCACAGAGGAATATAAGGCGCTTCCTCAGCAAGAAGTTTCTGGGCCTCCTCATAAACCTTAGCACGCTCGCTTTGATCAGAAAGCTGACGTGCCTTCAAGAGAAACTCATCCATTTTAGGATTGGAATAGAAACTCCCTAAGCTCGGGCTTCCGGAAGAATGCAGGAAAGGCCACATATAATCGTCAGGATCAAGATAGTCAGGATACCATCCCAGTAGGAAGAAACCGAGATTACCCTTAAGGAAGTAGTCAACATAGGTAGCCCATTCAGCGTACTTAATATTTACCTTTATAACACCTGTGGCCTCAAGCATAAGCTTCAGCATCTGGGCAACATCGGCTTCCGTAGAACCATAGTGGGTCGGAGTATACCAGAGATCTACCTCAAGCGGATGATCCTTATCATAACCTGCTTTCTTAAGAAGCTCTACGGCTTTCTTCATATCATGCTTTGGTAGAGCATCTATGTGTCCCCACATTCCCATGGGGATCATGCTGTAAAGAGGAACTGCTGTATCCCTGAAGACTCTCTTTGTTATGAGGGACCTATTAATAGCATAAGCTATTGCTTTTCTAATTATTACCTTGTTGAACGGATCTTTCTTTGCATTAAACACAATATACCTTATAACCGGACTATTCCCCTCATAAACCTTAAGCTTGCCTTCCTTTTTTATCGCAATAATGTCCTCCGGATTAAGCGTTCTATATGCCACATCTACTTCTCCCTTTTCTACAGCCATTCGCAAGCTCTGAGCGCTCTGATAAAATCTTATAACGACCAGCTTCGCTTTAGGTGGAGACCCATACCAATCGGGATTAGCCTCTAAAACGAGCTCTACATCCCTTGTCCATTTCTTAATTTTATAAGGACCTATACCAACAGCAACATCACTAAACTCCTTATCATTATAAGCTTTGGGACTCACCGGAAAGGCAACCGTAAAGGCTAAAACTGACAGGAACGGAGCATAAGGATATTTCAGCGTAATCTTGACGGTATAGTCATCAACCACCTCAACTTTCTTCACAACTTCGGTCAGAAGGAAGGCAGGATCTCCCTTAAGCTTAAATACCCTGTCGATCGAGAACTTAACTGCCTGAGCGTTAAAAGGCGTGCCATCGGAAAACTTTAATCCTTTACGCAAGTAGAAAGTATAAACCTTCCCATCCTTGCTTATCTTCCACCTCTCAGCCAGCGCGGGAACGATATTAGCTGTGCCTGGCTTATAATCTACAAGCCCGGACATAACATTTTGTAAGATATTACAGGAAAGATAGTCATAAGCCTTAGCAGGATCCAGTGAAACTATTTTATCTGTTGTGCCTATTACCACAAAGCTCTTTGCCCTCGCTAAAGCGATCCCAGACAGAAGCGCCACACTAAGCGAGACAACCAATCCTATGATTAACCACTTTCGCATTAACCCACACACCTCCTTTTCTTTTTTAAAAAATTATATCACATAAGCGAATGGCTCAAAAGCTCTTTCGCCATCAGATTGTGTTTATGTATAATTTCCCCTAAATCGATATCTTTTAAGACACCATCCTCCACCAGAATTCTCCCATTCACTAAACTCATATCCACACTTTTGGTATCGCAAAGCAGAATCGCTCCCAATGGATCATCAACCGCCCCCGCATGCTCGAGATCATTAAGATTAAAAACTATTAAATCCGCTCCTTTACCCACCTCAAGACTACCTATCTCCTTCTCCATCCTCAAAACCCTCGCTCCTCCAATTGTCCCCATAAGAAGCACCTCTCTAACGGTCAAAGCATCCGCTCCATACCTAACTCTCTGAAGAAGCATGGCGTTTCTGAGCTCGTAGATGAAATTATTCGTGTCGTTGCTTGCGCTTCCATCAAGGGCGATCCCCATCTTAAGCTTATCTTTCATCTCAGCAACCCTCGCTATCCCAGAACCAAGCCTCATGTTTGAGCTCGGGCAGTGAGCCATTCCAACATCAGCCTTAACAAGCTTTTCTATATCCGAATCGCTTAAGTGTATGAGATGAGCGAACCAAACTCTATTATTTAGCCATCCCAGCTCTTCCATATATTCAACCGGTCTCTTACCAAATTTCTCAAGGCAATACCTTTCCTCATCAAGAGTCTCAGCGAGATGCGTGTGAAGAAGGAGATCCTCTTCCTCAGCCATCTTCAAGGTCTCTTTCATAAGCTCGGGAGTAACCGAAAAAGGTGAACACGGAGCTAACGCAACTCTTAAAGTGGAGAGAAAACCCGGATCGTGATACTTAGAAACAAGTTTCTCACAATGCCTTAAAATTCTCTCTTCCTTCTGAACAACTTCCCTCGGAGGAAGCCCTCCCTCCTCACGCGAGAGGCTCATGCTTCCTCTCGTCGCCAAGAATCGGATTCCCATTTCCTTAACGGCTTCTATTTGAGCATCAAATACCTCCTCGCGATTCGAGGGGACGAGATAGAGATGATCCGTAGAAGTCGTAACGCCTGAAAGAAGCATCTCCGCTATCGCAACCTTCGTGCTTATATAGATCATCTCGGGAGTTATATTCTTCCATATCTCGTATAGAAATTTAAGCCATTCAAATAGAGGAAGATCCTGCGCTCCTTTAACTGCCCTTGTTAGAGCCTGGAAGAAATGATGGTGGGTGTTCACGAAGCCTGGAAGGAGAACTTTCCCTCTTCCATCCACAACCCTGTCGTAATCACCAGAAGGAGGATCCCCTTTACCCAGACTCTCTATCCTGTTCCCCGAAGTTATGAGATAGCCTCCTCTTATCTCCCCATACTTAAGGCTTGCCGTAAAAATAAGGTCAAAGTCCTTGAAGAGAATTCTCATTCCTCTACTCTGAACCTCCTCATGACGTAATCGAATATCTCCTTAGCCCTTTCCATGTAATCCGAACCCGTCATCTGAATTCTGAAATCGGCGTCTTGAGGCTCCTCAAATATATCACCCACGCCAGTCATGTCTTTTATCTCGCCCTTTAGCGCTCTCTTGTAAAACCCTTTTATATCCCTCCCCATACATACATCCAATGGAGTATTAACATAGACCAGAACGAATCTATCCCTTCCGATTATACTCCTCGCAAGTTCCCTCGCGCTGTTATATGGGCTGACATAAGCACATATGGCAATACCACCATGCCTGACTATCTCACCGGCAAGAACGCTTGCCCTCCTTATGTTCTCCATTCTGTCTTCCCTTGAGAAACCGAGATCGTTTGAAATCCATCTTCTCGTCTCATCTCCATCGAATGCTGTAACATATATCCCCTCTCTTAAGAAAAGATATCTTAAAGCTTCAAGAAGGGTGCTCTTACCGGAAGCCGGAAGACCCGTTATCCATATGCAAAATCCCTTAAGCTTTCTCCTTTGAGAATCTATTATCACCTGAGCAACTTCTTTTCTCATCATCCACTCGGGAGGAATTCTACCCTTGCTTAAATATTCTCGTCTTAATGTCTTGCCGGAAATCGCGTAATACTTTTTACCGTCAGGTATCTCATCTATCTCACAGTATCTATCTTCATCGGGCAGATAAACAAGCTCTTTTGAATACACTCCTTTTATCCCAAGTTCTTCCTCATGTTTCTTAAAAAGCTCCTGCGCCTCATACGGATCGTAAAACGGCTTTCCCTTCGAATCGAACCCGGGGCTCGCGTGATCTCTTCCAACTATAAAATGAGTTGCACCATAGTTCCTTCTTATTATCCCATGCCATAGAGCCTCTCTCGGTCCAGCAAGTCTCATAGCGAGGGGAAGAAGAGCGAAGAGATGATCGTAATTTCTAAAGTATTTCCCAAGCAAAACCTCATAAGTCCTTATCCTCACGAAGCTATCCACATCCCCAAAGTTGGTCATTCCAACCGATGGATGAAAAAGGAGCATCCCGCCTCCCCGGCTCAAAGCTCTTTTTATAACCTCCTCGTGCCCCCTGTGAAGCGGATTTCTCGTCTGAAAAGCTATAACCTTCTGAGGGTTTTTAGCCTCAAGGGCACATCTTGTCTCATCTGGATAGAGGGGAAGCCCGGAAAATACATAAAAGTCTATTGGAAGCGAAAGAGCCTTAAGCTCACCGGATATGTAATACCTGCCTCTAAAGCCCATTTCGAGAACCATAGGGTGTCTAAAATCCAGCGTTCCATAAACCATTTTACACTCCTCATTTTTGTCATACTCGTATATCTCCTCTACCTTCATAACCGCGAGAATCTCGTTCTTCCTCCCAACGAGAGCAACCTCCGAATCAAGCGAAATACCATCCAAGCTTCTTAAGGGAAGATTCACGGGAATCGGAAAGAGAGTTCCATCCTTAAGGCGCATGTTTTGAAGCACGCTCTCATAATCCTCTTTTCCCATAAACCTCTCCAGAGGAGAAAATGCCCCCTTAACCAAAAGGGCAAAATCATAAAGGCTCCTTCCAAGAAGCGGAACCTTGGGAAGAGAAACCGCCTTCTCAAAAAGCCTTCTCTTCTCATCCTCATCCTTGACCATAAGATCAACAAGCTTCCCTTTATACGGAGAATTGATCATAAGAAAAACCTCCTCCCCACACAGTAATATTCAAGTCCAAAAGACAAAACATATTTCGGTTCATATATGTTTCTGCCATCAAAGAGCATAGGAGTCAAAAGAAGCTCCCTTATCTTCGAGAGATCCGCCTGCTTAAACTCATCCCATTCGGTAAGTATAACAAGCGCATGAGCTCCCTCCAAAGCAGAATAAGGGTCATCAAAATACCTCACCTTTTCATTCTCAGGAAAAACCTTCTTAAAGTTCTCCATTGCCTTGGGATCATAAAGTCTCAATCGAACTCCTTCGGCTAAAAGAAGAGGAACGAGTCTCAAAGAGGGAGCTTCCCTTATATCATCCGTATTCGGCTTAAAGGATAGCCCCCAGATGGCTATTTCCTTCTCCTTTAAAACCCACATAACACTCTTTATTTTCTTAAAAAATCGCTCAACCCTGGACTCGTTTATCCTCTGAACCTCCTTAAGAAGAGAAAAATCGACATGATGCTCCTCCGCTATCTTGATAAAAGCTCTAACATCCTTAGGAAGACAAGAGCCTCCATACCCTATACCGGCCCCCAGAAAAGCTTTTCCTATTCTCTTATCCATGCCCATCCCCTCAGCGACCATCTTCACATCCGCTCCGACCGCTTCGCAAAAATCAGCTATCATGTTTATGAAAGATATCTTGGTAGCGAGGAAGGAATTCGAGGCGTGCTTTATTATTTCCGCCGTGTTTATATCCGTAACCAGGATTGGTGCATCTATTCCAGAGTATATTTCTCGCAGAATTCTTTCAGCACGCTCGCTTTCAACCCCTATGACGATCCTATCCGGGTGAAAAAAGTCATAAAGGGCGCTTCCCTCCCTCAAAAATTCCGGATTTGAAGCCACATCATATCTCCTTCCTTTGCCTCCGTAAAGCTCTATAGTCCTTTTGATCCACTGAGCAGTCTTAACAGGGACGGTGCTCTTCTTCACAATCAATTTGTAATCATCTATAATATCCGCTATTCCCCGCGCTACCTCCTCAACCTGAGACAGATCCGCGCTCCCGTCTTCCCTTGAAGGGGTTCCAACACAGATGAATATAACTTGAGCCCATTTACCCGCTTCTTGAAGGTCACCGGTAAAACTCAAATTTCCACCCGAAAGGTGCTTATCCAGAAGCTCCTCAAGTCCAGGTTCATATATTGGGGATTTCCCCTCCATAAGGCTTTTAAGCTTTTTCCTATCCTTTTCAACACACACGACTTTATGCCCAAGCTCAGCGAAACCACACGCTGAAACCAGTCCAACATATCCAGCTCCCACAACAGCTATCTTATAAGAGGACATCTCCTACCCCTCCCCATTCAGTTCCTTTAATATCTCTTCCACTACCCTCAGAAGATGAAATCCTCATAGCACATTCCCGTTACATAGTCTAAGATAGCTCTCCCCAATTCCAGAATATCAAGTAGATACAGTTTGATTTTTCTCTTAGACATAGATGACTTCCTTTCGAACTTGCGGTCTAATCGCAGGCTTTAAAGCTGTCTCAAGTCCTACATCGATCTTAACACCAAGCTCTTTTTCCAGATATCTTTTAAAACCCAAAAGATTATGTATATTCTTCCTGTCCCTCGCCATATCCACAATGATATCTATATCACTCTCTCTCGTTTCTTCTCCTCTCACATAACTCCCAAACACTCCTATCTTCTTTATTCCATATGCTGTATAAAAGAAAGCCTTTTTCCTCCTAAGAAACGCCAGCAATTCCTCCTTCGAAATCTTCTTACGACCCATCCTCCTCTACCCCTCCTTGACCTGAAAGAGGATGGCATATCCTTCCTTGACATCTATAATTACCTCTTTTCCCAACGGCTCGTTGCTTATCCCGATCGGGTTTTCAAGAGAAAATGTAAGATCATCAAGTTTCCATTTAAGCCCCTCAGAGCGTGAGAAAATCACCTTTGAAGTTAAGGGAAGAAGGGAAATTTTCTCGCCAGATATTTCCATCCTATTTTCTCCTTCTTTAAGAATAATTGCTTCATATCGCTCGTTTACAAGCTTAGCCCTCACACCCCTCTTCAACGCGAGATAGAGAAGATGAATATTTGCTATGTTATGATCCATTCTATCCCCAAGACCACCTATTATTATCACCTCGGAGGGAGAGAATCTCAGCGCTTCAAGAAGAGCAAGATGAGAATCAGTATAATCCTTATCTCTCGGAAAACGAACGATCTTAACACCAGCGCCTTCGAAATAAAGCAACGCTTCTGCTGAAATCGAATCCATATCGCCGATCAAAATGTCAGGTTTTACCCCCCAAGCGTATAGATAGTTTCCTCCGCCGTCGGCACATATTATAAGATCTGCCCCCTCAAGCAATGACTTATAGAACTTCTCGTTTTTATAATCTCCATAGGTAAAAATCTATATTTTCAAGCTCTCTCCACTCCTACCTTAGAATTTCCCTCAGCTCCTCCTCGCTTTTTAGGATATCCCTTGGCTTACCCCCTCCCTTGGAA
>JAGHDO010000023.1 GCA_021159885.1 Synergistota bacterium
TCTTTCAAGCTGAGAGGAAACATCGGTACAGGAATGATGTGCAAAATAGGGGTTTCTGTACCTCAGGCGTTTTTCTTTGTGAAAGGAGGGGTTTCTCGCTCTGGAGTAAAGGAAGTAGTAGCTCGTATTCTCTATCTTGAGCCTCGCGTTTCCGCTAAAAGCAAGGGGCGGGAGCTAATCTCAGCTGAGGAGATATTGCGTTTAGTTGAGCTGGGTAAAAGAGAGTTT
The DNA here is from genome assembly GCA_021159885.1 of Synergistota bacterium. Taxonomy (NCBI): domain Bacteria; kingdom Thermotogati; phylum Synergistota; species Synergistota bacterium. The sequence goes on from JAGHDO010000023.1 coordinate 229, forward strand.
AAGGCTTACATTGCCGGAGGGAGGTAGAGCTCGGTGAAGAAAATCACATTGACTTTTGTTTTCATTTTGCTTTTTGCGAGTGCGGCACTTGCTGCTCCCATTATAAAGGCTATAGATGTAGAGGGTAACGTTAGCGTCGTTAAGGAGAGGATACTCTCGGTCGTTAAGAGCAAGGTTGGAGAACCCATCGATAAGGAGAAGCTTAAGGAGGATCTTAAGAGGATCTACGACCTTGGATTCTTTAAAAGCGTTTCCATAAGGGTTCGTTCCTATGAAGATGGTGTAAAGGTTATTTTCATCGTGGAGGAATTCGAGCCTATAAAGGAAATAAAGATAGAGGGCAATACGGTAGTTTCGACGGATAAGATAAGGAAGGTGATGTTTCTAACGGAAGGCATGCGCTTTAACTCCGTTTTCTTTAAGCATGATATAGAGCGAATCATTGATCTTTACAGAAGAGAGGGATATGGGCTTATAAGGATAATGGACGCTGGATTTAGGGATGGGGTGCTTTTCCTTAAGATCCTTGAGCCGAGGGTAAAGCAGATAATTATTCAGGGAAATAAAAGGACAAAAGACTATGTCATAAGAAGGTATATACTTCTAAAACCTGGGGAGGTTTTAAATACCAAAAAGCTCCGTCTCTCGCTTAAAAGGCTCGAGGCGTTAGATTACTTTGAGAATGTTGAAGCTTATCCGGAACCTACGGAAAAGATAGGCTGGCTTAATATAGTTTTCACGGTTAAGGAGAAAAGCACTACAAGGTTAATGCTCGGTATAGGTTATGGAAGTCAGACGGGTTGGGAAGGGGAAGCCGCTTTTCAGGACATAAATTTCCTGGGTAGGGGCATTCATGCGGGAATTGGCTTGGAGCTTGGGGAGAGGGAGAAGTACTGGCTTAGATGGGAGGATCCCTGGATGGATGAGAAGCATTTTTCCTACAAGATTGGGGTTTACAAGAAGGATTACTCAGATGTTAGCTGGTATGATCCTGATACCGGCGAAGAGAAGGGGAAATATGATGAGGAAGCGGAAGGTTTCTATATAGGAATAGGTAGAAAGCTTAACGATAAACTTGCTCTTTATCTCACCCTTACCAATGAGAATGTGGATATCACTCCCACTTCTGGAGAAGCTCCGGATAAGGAGGATGTCCTTCAAGGCGAGGTTAGATATCTGACTCTTACCCTAAGGAGGGATAATAGAGATCCATATCTTCCTTATTCACTTGGGGATGTTGAGAGTCTGTCTCTTCAGGACGCGGGACTTTTAGGAGGAGACTACGATTATACCAAGTATTGGGCGGAAGTTAGGCTTTATTGGCCCTTTAAATTAAATGAGTGGCTTGGGATAGAGATAGGATCTCCCATTGAGGAGGGGAAGCCGTGGATCTTGGCAACGAGAGTTAGATATGGAGACTCAAGCGGCACAGTTCCATATTTTGAAAAGTACTTCTTAGGAGGAGCTAATACGCTGAGAGGATATCCAAGGGATTATCTCTTCGGCGATAAGGTTTTCTTGGCAAATCTTGAGCTCAGGGTTCCTCTTGATAAAGGTTTGGAACTCGTTGTTTTTAACGATTGGGGATATGCTTGGAAAAAGGACGAGAGCCTTTCATTTTCCGATCTAAAGCGGGGTATAGGTTTTGGCTTAAGGGTTAGAACGCCGTTTGGGGTTATAAGGCTTGATTTTGGTAGAGATGAGGAGGGGAATACACAATCTTACATAAGCTTCGGAGAGCTGTTTTAATCGGGGTTTTTATGCTATCGCTTTTGCCTCCCTCTCCAGCTTTCGCATATCTTAAGGTTTCAGTGGAGGGAGTTCCTGCTTTTCTTCAGGGAGCGGTTTGTAGAGTACTGCGAAGAGTGGCAGAGGAAATAAAGGGAAACCCGGTAAGAGAAGCGATAATAAGGAGAATAACGCCCAAACTCTTTCCTGGTTATAAGGTCAGCGCTGTATCGTTTAAGAAAAACTTTTTAAGGGTGAGGTTTATTCCTGCTTCGAAGCTTGTGCGGAGAGTATCTGTGAGTTTTTCTCCATCTAAGATTCCTTTACTTCTTAAGCCTCTGTTTGAAGAGCGCCTTAAAAGGATAGAGACTTTTGGAGCTTCCCTCTTTAAGGGGTTACCGATTGAGGCTCTGGATTGGGCTCAGGAAGTTGCCTCTCTTAAGATAAGATCTTTGGTTTCGAGAGAGCTTCCGGGATATGATTCCCTCATATCCCTTTTTCTTTTGCCCAGAGGGCTTATGTTAAAGATATCTCTGCGCGGGAAGGAGCCTCTGATACTTAATGTAGATCTCGTGTTGAGATCCAGAACGGTTCCTAACATAATCTTGAGAGGCTTGAGGAAGGAATTCCTTCCAAGCGTTAAGCTTATGGAGGGCTTACCTGTGGCTTTTGTTAGGAAGAATGAGGGCTACTTTAAAAATCTCATTATAAGGGAGGCTTCAATGTCAAAAACGCTTTCATTCTACAGACTTGATGTTTCACCCAAGCTTAGGCTTGGTAGACTCTCAAGCATGGTTATCCGTTTGGAATCGAGAACTTGGTCTATCAGTGCTGAAGGAACCGTATATGTTGGTTTGAAAGATTCTGAACCGGAGGGAAAAATCCACTTTGGTAAGCTCTTTAAGGAAGGAGAGCTTTTTCTGGAGTTTAAAGCACTGCTTGAAAGCGTGGAACTGGAGCCATTTCTGGGGTTGAAGCTCAAGGTAGGGCCGGAGCTTTGGTTAGGCTTTGAAAGGAGCTTGAGCGATGGAGATAATTTTTTCTTCGTTCGCTATGGAAGCTTAAAAGCAGGATACTGGGATGCAGATGGGGGCGTTGAGCTTTCATATGCTTACTGGTTTGGTAGCTGGATAAGAGTGGAGCTTACCTATTCCACTCACGAGGAGAGGGCGTTTTTCCTCAGGGTGGTAGGTAGATTATAAAAAGATCGAAGGAGGGATGACGATATGAGATGTTTGAAGCTGGTCTTAAGCGCGGTGCTGCTTCTTACTCTACTGGGAGGAATTGCTTCAGGGGCGACGGCAAGCCTGCGCATAGGAGTTGTGGATGTGGACTATCTATTGAACAATCATCCGAAAGCAGAGGAGGTTCGAGCACAGCTTAAGAGTTTTATAAGGAAGCAGGAGGCTCAAGTGAAAAAGCAGATTGATAAGCTAAGGAAAACCGTAAAGGATAAGAACAAACTTAGACAGAAGGAGGCAGAGGTTTACAGGAAAGCCCAAGGCGAGTTTGATAAGTATAAAAGAAAGCTCTTAAGCACTCTCTTGAAGGATGTTAACCTTGCCATAAGGGAAGCGGCCAAGAAGAGAGGGATAACCATAGTATTCATTAAAAGAGCCGTTTTCTTCGGAGGTATAGACATAACTCAGGATGCCTTTGCCATTTTGAAGAAGAAGTATGGCAAGGTTAAATAAACCATTAAAGGCATCAGAGGTAGCTGAGGTTCTAAATGGAAAGCTTGAAGGAAAAGATGTAGAAATTAAGGGAGTCGCTCCCCTCGCATCGGCAGGAAAGGGAGATATAGCTTTCGTGTGGACCCCTTTCTCGAAAGAGGATATTTTAAATACGGATGCTTCTGCCTTGGTCATTCCCGAGAAGATCAGGCATTTAGAAACGGGAAAAACCCTTATAAAGGTTAGCGATCCAAAAAGGGCTCTTGCGATTTTTCTAAAGGAGTTTTTCGAGACGAAGCATTCGCTCGATAGTGGTGTGCATGAGCTTGCTCTTATAGAGGAGGACGTTTATCTTGGGGATGGGGTTAACGTAGGGCCCTTCACGTATCTCGGAAGGGGTTCGAGAATAGGAGCACGTACGATCATATATCCTTTTGTCTTTATTGGAAGAGACGTTGAGATAGGGGAAGATTGCATCATATATCCTATGGTTTCTATAAGGGAGGGAACCCAGATAGGCAGTAGAGTCGTGATCCATAGCGGGGCTGTAATTGGGAGTGATGGTTACGGATTTATTCCCGGAGAGGGGGGTATAGAGAAGGTTCCCCAAGTTGGGATAGTAGTAATAGAAGATGACGTTGAAATAGGTGCTAATGTGACCATAGATAGAGCAACTATAGGAGAGACGAGGATAGGAAAAGGGACGAAGATAGACAATCTTGTGCAGATAGCCCACAATGTCGTCTTAGGGAAGAACGTGCTTGTAGCTGCTTTATGTGGTATAGCGGGAAGCGCACGCATAGGCGATGGGGTTATGATGGGAGGACAGGCAGGGGTAAGGGATCATGTTAGCGTGGGGGAGAGAAGCATAGTAGCAGGAAGAAGCGGTATAACGAAAGATATCCCACCGGGAAGCTTCGTGTCGGGATTCCCAGCTATGGATCACAGGAAGGAATTAAAGATAGAGGCCCTTATAAGAAGATTGCCAGAGCTTTTTGATAAAGTTAAAGAACTTGAAGGGAGAGAAAGGGATGGAGAGGCAAAAGACGATAAGAAGAAGCGTTGAGATTGGAGGCATTGGCTTACACACTGGTGAAAACGTCATGGTAGTTCTTCGTCCGGCTCCTCCGAATACGGGGATAGTTTTTAAGCGTTTGGATATGAAAGAAAGCGAACTCATAAGAGTTTCCCTAAGGGAGTGTAGAGTGGATACTATGAGAGGTTCCGTTTTAGTGAGAGATGGCACAAGGATTTTTACGGTTGAACATCTGTTGTCTGCAATTAGGGGATTGGGCATAGACAACATTATAGTAGGGATTCATGGAAGCGAACCCCCCGCCGTGGATGGAAGTGCTTTTCCTTTCGCTCAAAAGCTATATGAAGCAGGGTTGGTAGAGCAGGATGCTTACAAGAGCTTTATAGATCTGAACAGCCCTATTTGGATTAGCATGGGAGATTCACTGATAGCTGCTTTTCCTTATCCTGGGTTTAAGATAAGCTATGTTATAGCTTACGATCACCCTCTTTTAAAGGCGCAGTTCTTATCTTACGAGTTCTCACCTGAAACTTTCCTCAGAGACATAGCTCCTGCGAGAACTTATGCTTTTAAACAAGAACTGGGTGCTATATGGAAACTCGGTCTGGCTAAGGGAGGAAGCTTGGAGAACGCGGTGGTAATAGATGAGGATGGCGTGATGAATCCAGAGGGATTGCGCTTTGAAGATGAGTTTGTCAGGCATAAAGTGCTTGATCTTATAGGGGATATGGCCTTTCTTGGAGACTGGATTCATGCTCACATAGTTGCGGTTAAGGCGGGCCATGAGCTCCACTTAAGGCTCGTTTCCCGCATACTTGAGGAGGTGGATGAGAAAGGTGTTGAAAATAGATATAGTTATGAAGGCTCTGCCTCACCGCTATCCCTTTCTACTTGTTGATAGGATCCTCCTTTTGGAGGAAGACAGAGTTATAGGGCTTAAAAACGTTAGCATTAATGAGCCGTTCTTTCAGGGACACTTTCCGGGAGAGCCGGTTATGCCGGGGGTCCTGGTGCTGGAATCCATGGGACAAGTTGCTGCGGTTATGATCTTAAATAGAGAAGAGCTTAGAGGGAAATTCACATATCTTGTGGGACTTGACAAGGTAAGATTTAGAAAACCCGTAGTTCCGGGAGATCAGCTTATCACGGAGGCGAGGGTAAAAAGGGTAAGGAAAAATATGGGAATAGTGGAAGCTAAAAGTAGCGTGAATGGGGAAACTGTGGCGGAGGCAACTTTCCTTTTCGTTATACGTGATAGACTCGTTGAGGAGGAAGGTAAGGATGTCGGTGAAGATAGATCCCAGAGCAGTGGTTAATCCTAAAGCTGAAATAGACGATGGTGTTGAAGTGGGACCGTATGCCGTTATAGAAGAGGGGGTTTTTATATCATCAGGAACGAAGATAGGTCCATATGTTAACTTGAGGAAAGGCACGGTGATCGGGAAAAACTGCGTTATAGAGGCAGGATGTGTTATTGGAGCTCCTCCTCAACACTTCGCTTATAAGGGGGAGGAAAGCTTCGTTGAGATAGGAAATAATGTGGTGTTGAGAGAGGGGGTTACCGTTCATAGGGCGACGGGAGAGGGAGAGAAAACCGTTATAGGAGACGATTGCTATCTTATGGTAGGCTGTCATGTTGCTCATAATTGCAAGCTTGGTAAGGGGGTTATGGCGGCGAACCTTGTAGGTATTTCCGGATATGTGCAGATAGAGGACGGTGTGGTTTTCGGAGGTATGGCGGGATTACATCAGTTTGTCAGGATAGGTGAGAGGGCAATGATAGGTGGTTTGAGCAAGGTGGTTAAGGATGTTCCTCCCTATACCCTCGTCGATGGACATCCTGCGAGGATAAGGGGGATAAATACGGTTGGTCTTAAGAGATCCGGATTTACTCTTGAGGAGAGGGAAGAAATAAAGAAGATATATAAATTTTTGTTTTTGAGTGGGATTCCTTGGAAGGAGGCCCTGAATAGGCTTCCGCTTGAATTTCCGAAATCCCGCTTCGCAATCAAAATAAGGAGTTTTATTCTCAGCTCGAAGAGAGGGGTAATAAGGTGGAAGCCTTGAATAAAATAAGAATGTTTATCCTTGATGTTGATGGTGTTCTAACTACCGGAGAAATCGTTTGGGATTCGGAAGGAAGAGAGATCAAGATTTTTAACGTTTTGGATGGTATGGGGTTGAAGCTCCTTGAGAGAAGGGGAATAAAGGTTGTGATTATAAGTGGCAGAATCTCTCTTGCTACGGGAGTCAGAATGCGTGATCTTGATATCAGGGAAGTTTATCAAGGGGTGAATGACAAGCTTTCTTTGGCGAAAGAGCTTGCCTCTAAGTATGAGATACCTCGAGAGGAAATATGCTTTATAGGCGATGATTTGAACGATCTACCGTTAATGGAATGGGTTGGGTTTCCAGTTGCAGTTAAGAATGCAGTTAAGGAGGTTAAAAGGATAGCCAAGTACATAACTACGTGTGAAGGAGGAAAGGGTGCGGTAAGGGAGGTTGTGGATTTAATCATTGCGCTTAGTAGATAAGTATATAATTCAGGCGCTCGTTCCCCCATTTTTGTTTGGCATTGCGGTTTTTACCGTTCTTCTTGTGGCGGGGGACGTTTTATTTTACTTAGCGAATCTCGTAGTAAATCAGGGTTTAAGTATATGGGTAGCGATTAGGCTCTTTTTGTATAAACTTCCCGAGGTTGTGATTATGACTTTCCCTATGGCTATGCTTCTTTCCGTTTTGCTTGCGTTTGGTAAGATGTCGTCTCAGGGAGAGACGCTTGCCTTAAGAAGCGTTGGAGTGAGCTTCTTAAGAACGCTTATACCTACTCTCATTATGGCAATTGGGGTTGCTCTCTTTTCATTTTCTTTTAATGAAACGGTCGTTCCCATAACGAGGAAAGCGGCTTCTAATGTCTTAAAATACGAGATAGAAAAAAGAAAGGCTCCCCCCTTAAAGGAAAACATTTTCTTTAGAGAGATGGAGGGTGATAGATTAAAGAGGGTGCTTTACATATCTCATATGAACACAAGGTTGGGGTATGTTAGAGGAGTGCTGATCCAGGAATTTGAGAAGGGTAGGCTTGCGAGGATAATAACTGCTGAGGATGGTTTCTGGGATGGCAATGCATGGGTCTTTAATAACGGGAAAGCGTATACTATAGATAGGGATGGAAACATAACCTCAGTGGTTAAGTTTAAAAAACAGGTTATGTCATTTGGTTTCGCGCCAAGTAAGGTTGCATCTCTCGGAAAAAAACCAGAGGAAATGACACTAAGCGAGCTTAAAAGCTATATAAAGCTTCTTAGGGCTCAAGGGGCTCCTTCGAGCAAGCTCGAGGTAAGATACTACGAAAGGCTTTCTATACCCTGGGCAAGCGTCGTTTTCGTGCTGGTGGGGGCTCCGCTTGCGCTTAAGCCTCATAGATCTTCCTCCTCGATAGGGATAGGCTTGAGCATATTGATAATTTTTCTCTACTATGTTTTACTATCCTTTGGGCAGGCGCTGGGAGATGCCGGTGAGATTCCTCCCTTGCTTGCCGCATGGCTTCCAAATTTGGTGCTTGGAGGGGTGGGGTTATTGCTATGCTTGAGAGCGCCAACTTAGGGTTAATAGCGGGTGAGGGAAAGCTTCCACTTTTTATCTATGAGAGGCTGGATTCTAAGCCAGTGGTAGTCGGTCTTGGTAGCTTTGCAGAAGGGTTGAAGGTTGATCTTACGCTCGATAGGGCTGATATAGACGCATTGATCTCCTTCCTTAAGGAGAGAGAAGTGAATGTGATATTCCTTGCAGGGAAGGTTCCCAAGACATGGATATTCGATCCTTCGAAACTTACTTCAAGAAGCTTGGCTTTTCTAAAGTCATTGAAAGAAAGGAGCGATCATGAGATCTTAAGAAGACTGGTGGAGCTTTTCGAGATGGAAGGATTCATCGTAGGAGATTATAGACAGGTTATAAAGGATCTCCTCGCTCCCAGAGGTTCCTTTGGTTCGAGAGAGCCAACCCAAGATGAGTGGAGAGACATATCTTACGGCTTTAACATCGCCAAGAGAATGGCTGCTATGAGCTTTGGGCAAACCGTCGTTTTAAAGAAGGGGGCGGTTTTGGCAGTTGAGGCCATAGAAGGTACTGATGAGGCTATAAGGAGAGGAGCAAAATACGGTGGGGATGGGGTCATCGTCGTTAAGGTGGTAAAGGAGGGGCAGGATTTACGATATGATCTCCCCACCGTTGGGATCGAAACCATAAAGATAATGAAGGAAGTCAAGGCTTCCTGTCTTGCCGTTGAAGCTGGTGTGACAATTCTTCTTGATAGAGATGAGATGCTAAAAATGGCCAGCGAGAGCGGGATAGCCTTGGTAGGGGTGTCCTCTTGAGAATAGCCGTTTTCACCGGTGAGCTTTCAGGAGAACTTTATGCCTACCATATATTGAGAGCCTTAAGTGAGCTGGAGAAAGACCTTGAAGCCTTTGGAATAGGAGGTCCTAACTTAAGCAAGCTTGACTTTTTTAGAAAGCTGAGTGATATATCTGAGCTGAGTATAGTCGGTGTGGTAGAGGTTTTTAAAAAGCTGCGAAGGCTTTGGAGGCTATTTCATAGGTGTGTGAATGAGGTGTTGTTCAGCTCTCCCGATGTCATTCTTCTTATAGATTCTCCGGATTTCAACTTGAGGCTTGCAAAGGCCTTAAGGAGGGAAAACTGGTGGGGGAAGATCATTTATTTTATACCTCCAACTGCCTGGATATGGAGAAGCAAAAGAGTAGAGGTGTTAAGAGAATGTTGCGATTTGGTTATAACTCTTTTTGACTTCGAGGCGGAGTGGTTTTCCTCACGTGGAGTTTCGGCGGTTTTTCTCGGACACCCTCTTTTGGATATTCTTCCTTCAGAAAGCACTTTGAAAAAGATAGAGGGATTAAGGGAACCGGTGTTGGCGTGCTTTCCGGGAAGCAGACACTCTGAGGTTAAGCATCTTTTACCAGTTATGAAAAAGGTAGCTGATAGCTGGTCTGGGGATGTTATTTTCTCGAAGGCTCCTTCCGTTCCGAGGGAATTCTATAAAGGAGTTGAAAAGCTCTATGAGGTGCCTTCCTATCTTCTTCTCACATCATGCGATTTTGCCTTAGCCGCTTCGGGAACGATAGCGGTTGAGGGATTAATCTATGAAAAACCAATGGTAGTGGTCTATAAGGGAAACCCATTGAACTACCTTATTTACAAGCTTCTGGTTAATGCAAAATTTATATCTATGCCTAATATAATGGGAGGAACTGAGATCTATCCTGAGCTTATCCAAGGAAGAGCAAATCCTTGTCTGATATTGAATATACTTAAGAACTGGCTTAAGCAAGGGGGTGATCTTGCTAAAATGAAGGAAAGACTTAAAGATTTGAAAAGGAGGTTGGGAAATAAGGGAGCGATAAGGAGAATCGCTTCTTGGATCATCTATGAGGCTTCTTCTTCTCGTTAATGGACCAGGTGAGCTTTACTCATGGGCAGTGCCCCTTTTTAGATATCTTAAGAATAAGGGCTGGAAGGTTTCTCTTAAGCTTCTTCCCTGTCAATTTTCAAGTGGACTTGAGGAAGTTGTAGCGCGGGAGGAAGGGCTTGATCTATCTCAGGGCGAAGAGAAGTATGATGTGGTCCTTCAGCTTGGTGGAGATGCCTTTTGGGGATGGAGAGAGAAAAGGAGAAGAAGGGTTCCGGTTTTAAGATATGGTTTCGGACTTGGAGGAATCTTTAGCTATACATATGATAGCTATCTTCTTCCTCACCATCGTTTGAAGCTTTTCTTCGGGAGAAGAAAGAGAGCCACGGTTGTTGGAAGCTTGTCTTCAGATAGAGTTTGTTATTTTCCCTCAAGGGATGTAGCGAGAAAAAGGCTTGGAATTGGAAAGGAGTTTCTACTGGGCATATTTCCGGGAAGTAGAGTCCCTATCTGGAGGAGAGCTTCTTCCTTCTTAAGAGAGCTGATCAGTTTTTTGCCCCAGGAGATTACCTACCTTGTGGGGAGATCGCCTTTCATCCCAAAAAGCGAGCCCTCGTTTCTCCCCGAAGCTTCACCGGATCTTCTTCTTTCTGCTTCAGATCTTCTCCTAACCCTTCCGGGAACTAACACGCTTGAGGCTTCTGCTCTTGGTACACCTATGCTTGTTGTTGCTCCATTCCAGTTCATCGATTTGGTACCAGTTTCTGGGGTGATTGGTTTCATTTCCTCCCTTCCCTTTCTGGGTAAGAGAATAAAGCTTTTAGCACTGAGTGCCTCCTTGGCAAAAAGGAGATTCTTATCTTGGCCTAATAGATTGCTTGGCAAATCTCTTGTTCCTGAGATGTATGGCGATGTAACGCCGAGGAAGGTGGCGAACGCGATAGTGGAGATTATGGAGAACGAGCCTTACAGGAGAGTGATGAGGGAAAAACTACCGAGAATTGTAGGAGGTCCTGGAGCATCATGGAGGATAGAGGAAGTTTTAAAAAGATACTTGCGCTCGTAAAGCCTTATATTCCACACATAGTTTTGGCTCTAATCTGCATGTCAGCGGTGGCAGGGCTTTCTCTTGTCGTACCATGGCTCGTTAAGGAGATGATAGATAGGGTTCTCATGGAAAAGAATTTAAAGATGCTAAACATTATATGCCTGCTCGCCATAGGTGTTTACGCTCTTAAGGGTGCCTTCTTCTTCGGTCAGGAATATCTCATGGCTTATGTGGCGCAGAAGGTGATCTTCGACTTAAGAAGCAAGCTCTGGAGGCATCTTCAGAGGCTTTCCCTCTCTTTCTTCACAAAGGAAAGGGGAGGGGAGATTATTTCACGTCTTACTAACGATATATCTATATTAGAGCAGAGCTTTACCTCTGCGTTAGTGGATATGGTAGTTAAAGGTGTTACCGTTGTTGGAATAATTGGCTTCATATTTTACATAAACTGGCGTCTATCTTTGATATCATTAGCTCTATTACCGCTTACTGCGTTTATAATAGATAGATATAGTCGGAGAATGAGAAAGCTCGGAAGAAATATACAGGATAGCTTGGCAAGTTTGACAACCATTGTAAGCGAGGTAATAGGGGCTATAAAAGTCGTTAAGGCTTTTGCTGCTTCTGAAAAGGAAGTAAGAAGATTTGAGGATGCCAATGTAAGAAGCTTTAAGGCTTCATTGAAGGGAGCGATGCTCAGGGCGATATTGTCTCCTCTGGTTGAAATGGTCGCTGCGTCTTCCACCGTAGTTCTTCTCTGGTACGGGGGAAGGGAAGTTATCTATGGTAGATTAACTCCAGGGGAGCTCGTTGCCTTTCTGGGATATATAGCGCTGATCGTTACCCCATTAAAGGGACTTTCGAACGTTTCTGGTAAGCTCCAGCAGGCTTTGGCAGCTGCAGATAGAATTTTCGAGGTCATGGAAATTCCACCGGAGGTTTCAGAAAGCGAAGGTGCCGTCACGATGCCGAGGATAAAAGGAGAGGTTATTTTCGAAAGGGTGAGCTTTTCCTACGATGAGGAGCCGATACTGCGGGAAATAAACCTCAGGGTTAAGCCGGGGGAGGTAATTGGCATCGTAGGTCCAAGTGGGGCTGGGAAGAGCACCCTCGTTGATCTGATCCCAAGATTTTATGACCCCACGGAGGGAAGAGTGCTTATAGATGGTATAGATATAAGGAATGTGAAGCTGGAAAGCTTAAGAAAGCAGATAGGAATCGTTTCTCAGGATACGGTTCTCTTTGCTGCTTCTATAAGAGAAAACATTGCTTATGGTAAGCCTGAGGCGTCTCTCGAGGAAATTGTGGAGGCTGCCAAGATAGCTAACGCACACGATTTTATAATTAAGCTTCCTTATGGCTACGATACCATTATAGGAGAAAGAGGAGTAACGCTTTCCGGTGGGGAAAGACAGAGAATAGCCATAGCGAGGGCTATTCTTGGAGATCCGAGGATATTGATCTTTGATGAAGCGACGAGCGCTTTGGATAGCGAATCGGAGAAAATTGTGCAGGAAGCCCTTGAGCGAGTGATGAAAGGTAAGACGACCTTCCTGGTTGCTCACAGGTTATCCTCTCTTCGTTGCGCGGATAGAATAATCGTTTTAAACGATGGTAGGATAGTAGAGGAGGGAACTCATGAAGAGCTTCTTGGGAAAAGGGGCATTTATTGGAAGCTTTATACTCTTCAGGGAAGTGTGGGGGAGCTCTAAATGTGTGGAATTTATGGGATCTGTGGGATAGGCCGTGATCTTGATTTGGATAGGGAAACCTTTCTGAACATGGGGAAGCTTCTTAGGCATCGGGGACCTGATGCCCAAGGGGTATTTATGGATGATTTTGTAGCGCTTGGGCACAGAAGATTATCCATAATAGATCTCTCGGAGTCTGCCAATCAACCGATGAGCGATGAGGAGAAAAACGTTTGGATAGTCTTTAATGGGGAAATTTATAACTTTCAAGAGGAGAGAAAAAGGCTCGTTGAAAAGGGATACAAATTTAGAACTAAAAGCGATACAGAGGTAATCATAAATCTGTATAAAGAGAGAGGTTTTGAGCTTCTTGACAGGTTGAGAGGTATGTTTGCCTTTTGCATCTACGATGTCAAAAAGAGGCTTCTATTTATCGCGCGGGATAGAGTTGGTAAGAAGCCTCTTTACTATATCTTTCAAAACGGTTTCTTTGCATTTGCCTCGGAACCTAAGGCTTTTCTTAAAATGCCTTTCTTCAAAACCGAGCCTGATTTTGAGGGGCTGTCTTATTATATGGCATTGGGATATATTCCCTCTCCAATGACCGCGTTTAAAGAGGTAAGGAAGCTCTCACCGGGTAGCTTCCTCGTGGTCGATGAGAAAGGCGTCGGTGAGCCGGTAAGGTATTGGGAGCTAAGCCATGAGGAAAAAGAGAAGCATTCGGAGGAGGAATGGTGCGAGATTATCAGAGACTCCTTGAGAGAAGCTGTGAGACTGAGGCTCATAAGTGATGTTCCGCTTGGGGTTTTTTTAAGTGGAGGGGTAGATTCAAGCGCAGTAGTGGCTTTCATGAGTGAGTTATCCTCGGAGGTTAAGACCTACTCTGTAGGCTTTACTTGGGGCGATTATGACGAAAGGAGATACGCGAGGCTCGTTGCCCGAGATTTTTCAACGGATCATCATGAATTTGTGGTGGAACCAAAGTTGGAAGAGGCTCTGCCATGGATAATTAAGCACTATGATGAGCCATTTGGAGATTCCTCTGCTATACCTTCTCTTTATATATCTAAAGTAGCAAGGGAATCCGTTACGGTTATCCTGAACGGTGATGGAGGAGATGAAAACTTTGGAGGCTATGAAAGATACAGGGGAGTTGCGATCGCGGAGAGAGTGCTTTCTTTTCCCGGTAGTGGCGCGCTTGCTATGATGGGAGAATTATTACCCTTGCCTAAAAGGAGGGGTTTCCTGCGGAAGGTTAGAAAGTTTTTTGAGCTTGCTTCAGAAAAGAATGCCTTTGGATTCTACTATGGAACGATATCTCAGTTTAAAAAGGATGATTTCCTGAGAGTTATCGGATCGCTGTGGGAGCATAGGGATTATCCAGCGGAAGGGTATGTAATGTCCCTTTACGATCGCTTTTCCTCTCTTAGTGGGGTTGATAAGCTTCTTGCAGTCGAGGTTAGATCTTATCTTCCTGAAGATCTACTCGTTAAGATGGATAGGGCAACCATGGCTTTTTCGCTTGAGGGTAGATCTCCGCTTCTTGATCACATATTTATGGAAAGGATGGCGAAAATTCCCGCTGATTTGAAATTAAAAGGTTTGAAGAGTAAGTATATATTTAAAAGGGCTCTTGAGGGAATTCTACCGGAAGAAATCCTCAATCGTGGCAAGATGGGCTTTGGGGTTCCTCTCGAGCATTGGTTCAGGTGCGAGCTTAAGGACTTCGTTCGGGAGAGCTTGTATGAAGGAACTGCGATTAAGAGCGGTATTTTAAACTCAAAGGGTGTTAGGGAGTTGGTGGAATCTCATATAGAGGCAAGAAGCAATGAGCATTATCGAATCTGGCTTCTTCTCGTTTTAGAGTATTGGTGGAGGGAGTGGTTTGGTGATTAAAAGGGCTTTATCATTCGCCTATCTCTGGGCATCTGATCTATATCATTTCCTGTATGATGCCCGAGTTCTTGAGGCGGATAAGCTCCCAGTGAAGGTTATCTCCGTGGGTAATATAACCAGTGGAGGTACTGGTAAGACCCCATTTGTTTCCTATCTTGCCAGAAGATTGGCTCGTAAATATAAGGTTGCTGTTTTAAGCAGGGGGTATAAGGGAAAAAGGGAGAGGAGCTTTGGCTTAGTTAGTGATGGCAGGAAGATGCTTTTAAGCCCCTTAGAGGCGGGGGATGAGGCTTATCTTCTTGCTAAGGGTCTTAAAGAAGTGCCGGTTCTCGTCGGGAAGGACAGGAGGTTTTCAGGGGCTTTTGCGATAAGGTATTTCGGGACTCAGGTTCTCATTCTGGATGATGGCTTTCAATATCGCCCTCTTTGCAGGGATATAGATATAGCTCTCATTGATGCTACTAATCCTCTTGGGGGGGGAAGACCCTTACCGGAGGGATTGTTAAGAGAGCGCCCATCGGCTCTCAGGAGGGCTGACATAATAGTTATAACTAAGGCTTCTTTGGTTTCGAAGAAAATCATAGAAAACCTGGTAAAAACCATAAGATCCTTTAATAGATCTTCTCCCATATTCTTTGCAGATTATAGAATAACCGGCTTTAGGGAGCTTTTCGGTGTAAGGAAGTTTTGGCTGGAAGGCGAGAGCGTTCTTGCCTTTTGTGGACTTGGGAATCCTGATTCCTTTGTAAAATATCTTGAGAGAGTGGGCTTGAATGTGATTTTCGCAAGGTTTTTCTCTGATCATCATAGGTATAGTGAAAGGGAACTTCGAGAGATAGAGAGAGAAGCTATAAAGGTGGGAGCAAGCTTTATTATAACAACATCGAAGGATGAAACAAACATACCTTCTGGCTTTAAGCCTTCACTACCCTTTTTAGTAAGCGAGATAGAGATTTTTCTCTCTAATGAGGAGGAATTCTGGAACGAGATAGAGAAGAATCTAATTTATCGCATTCTGGTTCTATCCAATGGGCATGGGGAAGATGCTATAGCTTCAAGGCTTTGTGATATGTTAAAGAAAGAGGGGTTCTTCGTCTCTGCTTTTCCCTTAGTTGGAGATGGTAAAGTTTTTAACGTCCCGGTTCTTTCTCCTCCGGCGATTCTCCCCAGCGGAGGAATAGTTAAATACCATTTAAGAGATCTTCTTAAAGACATAAAGGCGGGATTGCTTAAAATTCTCTGGAGGCAGTTTAAGGCGTTGAGAAGATTAAAGCGCTTTGATAGATATATATGTATTGGTGATTTCTTTCTCGTTACATTTACTCGACTTGCTTTGAAGATTAAGCCTATCTTTGTTGGAGTGGCGAAGAGCGTTTACCTAAGCGGATATTTTTCGTTTGAAAAGTTTTTTCTCAGAAAATGGTGTGAGCTGGTTTTAACTCGTGATCCTCAAACTGCAGAAAGCTTAAGAAAAAGGAGAGTAAGAGCCTATTATTGGGGGAACCCGGTAATGGATGCTCTCGAGGTTAAGGGAGTCTCTCTTCCTCTTGATTCCCCTGTAGTTGCGATTTTGCCGGGAAGCAGGGAACGCGCTTACAGGGACCTTCCGATGTTGCTTGAAACCGTTTATCTCCTAAGCCAGTCCAATGGCAAGCTGGAGTTCCTTATGATACCTGCTTCTTCCATGAGACTTGAGAGAGTTAGGGAAATTGCTCTTTCAAGAGGATGGCAGTTTACGGAGGAAAATCCCCCATTTCTTGGCGCTCTTCGAAAGGGAGATGCTAAAATTTTCATAACCTCAGAGCTTGGAGATGCTCTTTCCTCGTCTACGGTGGTTCTTGGACTTGCTGGAACTGCCAATCAACAGGCTGCGGGATTGGGCAAGCCCATAATAAGCGTT
Source organism: Synergistota bacterium (assembly GCA_021159885.1). Classification (NCBI taxonomy): domain Bacteria; kingdom Thermotogati; phylum Synergistota; species Synergistota bacterium. Next base: position 16,626 of record JAGHDO010000023.1, read on the forward strand.
GATGAGAAGGGAAAGAGAGTTCAGAAGAAGCTTCTCGGGGGTGCAGAGATATTGGTGCCGTATGATCCTGAGGCTTTAAAGGAGGCTTTATATAAGGTCTTAAAAGATAAAAGGCTTTATGAGAGGATGAGTAGGGAGGGAAGGAAAAGAATGGGCAGGAGAGGCGCTCTCGAGAGGCTCGTTTCTTATATCAAGGGAGGGAGAAGGGCGTGAAAGTTATCGCCGTCATTCCTGCAAGAATCGCTTCCACACGTCTTCCTGGAAAACCCCTTGTTAAGCTTCTTGGTAAGGAGCTCGTTCTCCATGTAATAGACCGGGTGCGGGAAGCTCGCTTGATAGATGATGTAATAGTTGCTACCGATAGCACTCGTATTAGTGATATCGTCCATAGATATGGGGCGAGGGCTTTTCTGACGCCGTCAGAGTGCCCCTCAGGTACAGATAGAGTGGCTTATGTTGTTAAAGATATGAAGTGTGATATAGTGGTTAACCTCCAGGTTGATGATCCAACGATAGATCCGAGCGGGATAGATTCCGCGGTGGAGGCTTTATTGAGGGATTTCTCGCTAAGTGTGGCAACTCTCTGTAAAAGAATCGAAAAACCTGATGAGATAACTTCTCCCCATGTGGTTAAGGTTGTATTTGATAAGGACTATAATGCGCTCTACTTTTCGAGGTCTCCTATTCCATATGAGAGAAACAAAGGAGCTATATATTATAAGCATATAGGTCCTTACGTTTTTAGGAGGGACTTCCTTCTTCTTTTCACTTCCTGGGAATCCACGCCTCTTGAGCGAATAGAATCGCTTGAGCAACTCAGGATACTTGAGCATGGATATAGGATTAAGCTCATTGAGGTCTTTAGCGAAAGCATTGAGGTAGATGTTCCGGAGGATCTACCACTTGCGGAAGCGAGACTAAGGGAGATTCTCAAAGAGCGTGGTAGAGAGGTATCTTAGAGCATTGTCGTTTATCAGTGTTACTATTCTTTTTATGTTTGAACAACTTTTTGCTATTTTTGATATCTTTTCTTTTTTCCTTAAGGAATTTTGCTATTCCGGATAAGCTACCTCCTGTCCCAATTCCCTGAGCGGAGGCGTCTATTTCTCCATTGGTTTGCTCCCATATTTCTGGCCCCGTTGTTTCATAGTGGGTTAGAGGGTTGAGAGAATTGTCAAATTGAGAAACCACAAAGTACCTTTCTGGATCAGTGGAGATTATTTCTTTAAGCTTCTTTACCGCTAATCCTATGTCTGAACCACATCCCGGTGTTAGAATCAGCTCTGCTCCAAAAGCTTCTATTATTTTTCTCCTTTCTTTGCTCATTTCTTCAGGCATGATTATCTTGACCGGAAAACTCATAGTTTTGTACGCTATTCTGTCTTTCATGCTTCCAGAAGGAGAAATGTACTCTATCTTTGCGAGGATTTCTCCGCTGATCCCTTCCGTTTCTTGGATCTTTCTTAGTCTTACCATTGGGGTTTCATGACATGCGCTTGCTATGCTCTCAAAGACGCGTTTATTCATCTTTCTTTCACCTCTTGGGAGCACCTTATTGTATGCTATAATAGCATAATGTGATTTCCTTTCAAGAAAGGAGGGTCATGTTTGCCCAAAAAGAAACGCAGGAAGAAAAAAGAAACGGAACCCAAGGAATCTCCTGTCTTCAATAAAGGAATCAAGTTTGGGATTGCTTTTATAGTATTGGCAACAGCATTAGCCTATTCTCCCTATACATATTATTATGACGGAATAAAATACTATATATTCGTTGGGGGTACCGCACTTTTAGGCGCTTGGGTATCCATATGGATGTTAAGGAAAAAGGAGCTTTCCATACCTCTATGGAAAGATGATCTTCCAATACTTGGATTGCTGCTTTTCTCTCTCTTATCTCTTACACAATCCAACTATGTGCTTATGAGCTTAAGGCAAGGAATATTTCTATTTTTGTATCTGTTTATCTTCTATGTTCTAAGGTCGGAGCTCAGAAAAGATGAAGGTGCCTTTAATGTTTTGGAGACCGTAATCGCGATAGCTGGCTTTCTGGTGGGGGGATATGTTGTCCTTCAATACTATGGAATGTACATATGGTTAGGAAGCGGGAACGGATCTCCTCCAACCCTTTATTCAACGATGGGGCATCAAAACTTCGCTGCTCATTACGCTGCTTATACTTTTCCCTTCATCCTCGTTAAGTTCTTGAAGGGAAAAGGTAAGGCAAGGTGGATATGGGGAGCCTTAACGGTGATACAAAGCTTGGGGATATTTCTAACGCAGAGCAGAGGAGGTTTTGTTGCGTGGGGAGCGTCAATATTTGCGCTTCTTTGGTTTGCTTGGAGGGGAGGCATACTTCAAGAAGCTCTGGCTTTGAAAAAGAGGATAGGAGTTGTAGTTGCAATCGCAGTTCTCGTGCTTTTCATTTACACGATTCCTTCTCCTCTTACTCATGGTGTTGGAGTGGGAAGGAGAATAGTGGGAACGGTTGAAAAGCTTGCAACAGGAGCGACCTATCAAGCCACGAGTGGCAGAAGCCTTATATGGAGATCAACCTTAAGGATGATAAAGGATCATCCCCTCCTGGGGGTTGGTTTGGGGAGGTTCGGATACCACTATCCATTTTATCAAGCGGAATTCCTGAAAGGGTTAAAGGGTGGTGGCCCTTTGAATGCCAAGCGTACCCATAATGAGTATCTTCAAGTTCTTGCTGAAACCGGAATTGGTGGCTTTATCTGCTTTGTGCTTTTTCTATTTCTCCTTTACAAGAGACTTGTGCTACTGTTAAGGAAGAAAGGTTCAGAAAACCTGGGTTTTCTTGCCCTCGCTTCGGGTATTTCCGCTGGTCTTGCTGGGGCTTTCTTTAGCTTTCCATTTCATCTTCCAGCTAATGGTCCTATGCTTGCGGTTTACTTCGCCTCTGCTTATGGGTTATCGGATTCCCTGATTGACAGGTGGAAGGAGCTTAAGTTGAGGGAAAGGTGGCAAGTTGCGACCATATTTCTTCCTCTTTTCGTTTTATCTTCCTGGCTTTTTTACTACGATCTCAGGGCTTATAAATCTCAGGTTCTGTCGGCACGCTGTTATGTTCTCACGAGGAAACATAAAACTCCACAGTTCGTGAATAGGGTTATAGGTCCCATGGCAGATAAGGCGGTTCAACTTGATCCCACCGAGAAGATGGCGCAGTTTGCCCTTGCCAGGGCGTATATGATAGTTAAGAACTGGAGAATGGCAGAAAAAGAATGGAAAAGGTTCTTTAAATTAGAGAGTGACTGGAACGCTATGATAAACTATGCAGTAACCTTGGCGAAGCTTAAGAAGTTCAAGGAAGCGGAAAAAGTGGCTCGAGAAATTATAAGAATCCAGCCTCACCTCGTAGATGGATATAATCTTTTGGGTGGGGTGCTGATAGAAGAGGGCAAGTATAAAGAGGCAGAGAGATGGCTTAAGAAAGCGATAGAGGTCAAACCGAGTTATGCGAGACCTTATTATAATCTCGCATTTCTTTATCATAAGTTGGGGAAGAAAGAAGAGGCACTTAAATATCTTAAGGAAGCGGAGAAGAGAACCCCACCTAAGGATCTAATTCCTAAGATAAAAGCCTTAAAGGGAGTTCTTATGCGAGGTAAGAGCGCTTCGGTAAAGGGGAGTACATCCTCCATTAACCTTCCGAAGGAGCTCATTGAGCAGTTTATAGAAAGATACAGAAAGAATAAATGATGAGTTTCGTCGTCTTTGAGGGTATAGATGGCGTTGGGAAGACAACGCAAGCGAAATTACTTGAACGATATCTGAAAGATAGGGGGATTGAAACTCTTAGGGTCAGGGAACCGGGAGGCACACCTCTGGGGGAAAGGCTTAGGGAGATCCTGCTTGATCCATCGCTTGCTATCGATGGCTTAACGGAGGCTCTGCTTTATTTTGCTTCAAGGAGGGAGCTATGTGAGAGGGTAATAAAAGAGGCTTTAACTCGTGGGGGCTTTATTATAGCGGAGAGATTTACTTTATCCACCTATGCCTATCAAGGATATATGCGGGGAGTGAATTTCTCATTACTGAGGAAGCTTGAGGAGGAAGCAGTTGACCTACCAGTTTCTCCCCTCTATCTCGTTCTGGACCTTTCACCGAGGCTTGCTCTTTCAAGAAAGAAGCGTGAGGACAGAATAGAGAGGGAGTCAATGAGCTTCTTCGAGGATTTGAGAGACGCCTATCTTGATCTCGCGCGGCGGAGAAACGATGTATTAGTGGTAGATGCGCTTGGCCCTCCACGGGAGGTTTTTAAACGCGTTTTAGAGGCTTTAAAGGGGGCAGGGATCTTTGAGAATAGGTGAGATTTCTGAAAAAAGAGATTTACCTGAAAGGGGCATAAAGAAGAGAAAAGGCGTTTCACTTAAAAGCTCTTCCTTTTTGGAAACGCTTATGGAAACGGAAGTTTCTATGGAGCTTGAAGAAGAGGAAGAGGAAAGAGAGCTTGAGGATATCTTGGCGGATCTGGATGAAGCTGGTGAAAGACTTAAGGATGATCCGCGTCTTGAAAATCTCAAAAGGTATAGGGATCTTGTAAAGCTCTTCCTAAAAATCGCTTTAAGAAGAGCTTATAGAGTTAAGGAGGTTATGAGTAGAAGAACCGGTAAACTCTTTATACTGGTTGAGAAGATAGATCAGGCCTTAGAAGAGCTTATAGAAAGGGTTTTAAGCCAGCAGTTTGATGCGATATGGCTTGCATCAAAACTTGAGGAGATAAGGGGGTTGTTGATAGACATATATCAATGAGACTCGAGGAACTAAGAGATGTTTGTCCTCAAGTGATTGGTATTTTAAAAAGTGCGCTCAAATCCGGGAGGATTTCTCATGCCTATATGTTTTATGGTGAAGGAGAGCTTAAGGATGAGCTTGCGCTTAGATTTGCGCAGGCTGTATTTTGTAATTCTATTACAGACGATGCGTGTGGAGAATGCTCATCTTGTAGGAAGGTGGAGGCAGGCATCCATTCAGATTTTAAGATCGTTCAGCCAGAGGGCGTTATCTTTAAGATATCCCAAGTTAGAAGCCTGCGTGCAGAGGTTTCCTTAAAACCAATTGAGGCAGATAGAAGAGTTTTTATACTTAAGGGTTGCGAGAGAATGAATTTACCTTCTGCCAACGCTATTTTGAAGATTCTTGAGGAGCCCCCCTCATGGGCTGTTTTAATTTTGCTTGTTTCGCATCCGTCGACCCTTCCTCCAACGGTGGTTTCGAGATGCCAGGTTTTCAGAGTTCAGGGAGAGAAGGAGAAAAGCGCGAAGGAGGAGATATTGTCGAGGATTTTGAATTTGAAAGAAGGAAGCTGGAAGGATCTCTATGAGCTCTCTTCGCTTCTTGGCTCTATGGATAGAATGGAGCTTGTCTCTCTTTTTGAAGGTTTCCTTGATCTTTTGAGCGAAAGGGAGGACTATCTTGATATCATGGATGAGATACTTTCTGTGAGGGAAGGCTTGATGAACAGGTTCTTAAGCGTTCAAATGGCTGTTGACAGAATACTCTTTAGGATAAAGGGAGAGTGGTAATAGTGCGATTGGTTTGGGTTAAATATAGCAAGTGCAGGAATATAGAGCTATTCAAAGCTGGAGATCTGATCCTTCATGTGGGAGATAGATGTGTTCTTGAAACCTCAAGAGGCTTGGAGTTGGGAAGGGTTCTTGCTTCGCCATTTGATGGGGAGGAGGAAGAGTATCCAGTAGTTCTAAGGCGAGCAACTCAGGAAGATCTGGATGCCCATGCTAAGAACCTTGAGGATGAGAAAGAGGCTTTTGATATAGCGAAGGTTAAAATAGTTGAGCATGGTCTTCCCATGAAACTCGTTGAGGTAGAATATATGCTTGATAGAAAGAAGCTTTTTTTCTACTTTATCTCTGAAACGCGAGTGGACTTTAGAGCGCTTGTTAGGGATCTTGCTTCTATATTTAGAACTCGCATAGAGATGCGTCAAATAGGAGTCAGGGATGAGGTTAAGATACTGGGGGGATTGGGACCTTGCGGATGGGTTACTTGTTGTTCTACCTTTTTGCGGAAGTTTGAGTCTGTGTCGATCAAGATGGCTAAGGAGCAGAATTTGGTCTTGAACCCAGCCAAAATATCTGGGCTTTGTGGTAGGTTAATGTGTTGCCTTTTATATGAGTATCCGGTTTATAAGGAGCTTTGGGAAAAGCTTCTTCCTCTTGGAGCGAAGGTTATTACTTCCGATGGTTGTGGGGGGGAGATAATAGGATTAAATCTTGCTAAGGCGACTCTAATGGTTGAGCTTGAAGATGGCAGGATTACAGATTTCCCTCCAAGCGAGCTCAGGGTTAAAGAGAAGGAGGCTTCTAAGGAATGAGTTGGTGGCAGAGGTTAAAAAAAGTTTTCTCAATTAAGAGGATAGATGATGATTTTTGGTATAGCCTTGAGGAAATTCTGATAGAGGGAGATGTGGGGGTTGACTATGCTATAAGGCTTGTTGAAGAAATAAAAGGGCTTAAGCCGTCTTCTTCTGAGGAAGCTAAAGGGATATTGAGGGAAAAACTGAAGGAACTACTGAATTATGACTTTCCATCGTGGCTTTTGTCTCCCTCGGGGAATCTGGAAGTTTTGCTTCTGGTGGGTGTTAACGGAAGTGGTAAGACGACGAGCGTTGCGAAGCTTGGAAAATGGCTTTCGGATCGTGGAGCTTCTGTAATGCTTGCTGCTTGTGATACCTTCAGGGCAGCTGCTATCGAACAGCTTGAGGTGTGGGGTAAGAGGCTCAACCTTAGGGTGGTGAGATCTGAACCGGGGAGCGATTCAGGAGCTGTGCTTTACGACGCGCTCTCTTCTGCTAAAAGTAGAGGAGCTGATTACCTGCTTGTTGATACTGCGGGAAGGTTGCACACGAAGCACAATCTTATGGAAGAGCTCAAAAAGCTTGGGAGGATAGCTGAAAAGAGCTTAGGGTATTCAGCCAAAGGTTTGCTCGTGCTGGATGCCACAACGGGGCAAAATGCGTTACGGCAGGCTGAGGTTTTTTCAAGAAACGTGAGTTTAGGTGGGGTTATTTTGGCTAAGTATGATAGCATGGCGAGAGGAGGTATAGTAATAGCGCTTAAAAGTGAACTTAACCTTCCCGTATTTTTCGTGGGGACCGGAGAAAGGGAAAGTGATTTGGAGATATTTTCGCCGGATGCTTTCTTGGATAGGCTTCTATCATGAGAATAGCTTTCTTCACGGAAAACTACTTCCCTATGGTTTCTGGGGTTTCAACCTCGATAAAATTGTTTAAAGAGGAGCTTGAAGCAGGGGGGCATGAAGTTTTGGTTTTCGCTCCCTCTTACGGGAAGAGTAGCGATTTTAAAGATGAAGCGGGGGTTATCAGACTTCCAGCTTTACCTATTAGAATACATCAAACTCCTATAGTTTTTCCTGGTTCCTCGTGGAAGCAGTTTATGGTTCCTCACCTTAAGCTTGATATAATACATGTTCATCACCCATTTTTTTTGGGTAGAACTGCGCTGTTTTGGGCGCGGCTTTTAAAGATACCCATAGTCTATACCTTTCATACCCTATATGAGGCTTATGTTCATTATGCTCCTTTTAAAAGAGATATTGCGGTCGCTTTTATTAAAAGATATGTGAGAAAATTTGCCAATCAGGTTGATCTCGTTATATCACCCTCGTTTTCGATAAAAGGATATCTCGAGAGAAGGGGGATAAAAAGCCCTATCGCGGTTATTCCCACCGGTATAAAATGGGAGGAGTTTCAAAGGAAACCTTCTCCTTCTGATAGGAAGGAAAAGATCTTAATGTTTGTGGGAAGGCTTGGTGAGGAAAAGAACGTTCCTTTTCTTCTAAATATTTTGTTTAAGATAAGGAATAAAGATTGGAAGGCGATCTTTGTTGGTGATGGTCCCGATCGCGAGAAATTCGTGAGGATGGTTAAAGATGCTAATATGGGGAATCGAATTCTCTTCCTTGGCATGCTTACTCCTCGCAAGCTCAGGGAGTTGTATGCGAGGGCGTATCTATTTTTATTTTCATCCTTTACTGAGACGCAGGGACTTGTCATACTTGAGGCTATGGCTTCTGGTGTTCCCGTGCTTGCTATGAAAGCCCCTGGAGTTTCCGATTTCGTTCATTCTGGATATACGGGATTCTTGGCAAATAGCGAGAAGGATTTTTATGAAAAGCTCGTCCTTCTCTTAGAGAACGAGGATCTTCATGCGGAAATGTCCTTTACTGCAAGAAAGTGGGCAAAGCTGTGGGATATATCTCTCATGGCGTCTAAGCTCCTTTATACTTATGAAAAGCTGAGGGAGGCTTTCTCACCTCCCTCTCGCTTAAAAGCCTTGAGCACTTTTGTTTTTCTTTAGCTTCCAAAAATCTGAGGAAGAGAATCTCTAATGCCATTTATAATGAACTGCATCCCTCTGACCGTTATAAATATTCCCATAACTCTTCCCATAACGCGTAATCCAACTTTCCCCATGGCTTTGGCTATAGGATTGGCTGATATCATTATTAAATAGGTTATTATGGTATTTGCAAATATCGCTGCTGCAAGTATAGCGAGCCCCTTAGGATTGTAATTTTTGCTTGAGAGAACCATAACCATGGTAAAAGCTCCCGGTCCTGAAAGGAGTGGTATCCCTAAGGGCATTATTCCGGTTTCGAGCACTCTTCTTTCCATGACTTCTTCCCTTTCCTCTGGCGAGAGCTTTGCTCTGGGCGTTTGACCTCGCAGAAGCGGTAGGGCTATTAAAACCAGAAGGATCAGTCCACCAGCGAGCTCAAAAGAAGCTATGCTTATGGAAAAGAGCTTAAGTAGAGCTCTTCCTAAGAATTCTGCTATCATAAGCGTTATGCATGATGTTATGGACGCGATTAAGCATGTTTTCCTTCTGTAGTAAGGAGGCATATCATCTGTCAAGCCCAGAAGCACCGTTATATTTCCCAGCGGGTTAGTGATTGTGAAGACGGATATTAGAAATACTATAAACTCCGTCATCGTTTCTCACCTCTCGAAAATCAAGTTTTGGATCTTGGTACAGGAGGGAATTATACCATAGAAAGGTTCACTTGGACAAAAAATTCTGTTAAAATGAGAGTGAGGTGAGGGGTAGTGAATCTGGAGGAGCTATTGAAAATATTGGCTTGTCCTAAATGTAAGGGAGATTTGGAACTAAGTGATGGAAAAAAGTTTTATATCTGCAGGAGGTGCTCCTTAGCCTATCCGATAGAGGATGGAATTCCCATAATGTTGATAGATAAGGCTCTTCCTCTTGAGAGTTTGGGGGGTGAATGAATGAAAGTAGGCATAATGAGTGACACCCATGGAGGATTATCCTCGTGGAAAGCGAGTCTGGAAGTTTTCAACAAGGTCGATATGATAATTCATGCAGGTGATCTTTTTTATCACGGACCGAGGAATCTTTTTCCTAAGGAGTATGATCCTGCCTCTCTGGCTCGATTGATGAACGAGCTTGAGATTCCACTTTTAATAAGCAGAGGAAACTGTGACGCAGATGTGGATCAGCTTGTTATAGACTTTCCTATCCTGGCTTCCTATCTCGTGCTTGATGTTGGTTCAATTAGATTGTTTGTACATCATGGGCATCTATTTTCCGAAACTGAGGTGATAAAGTACGCAAAGAAACTTCACGTAGATCTTGTTATAAGCGGACACACACACGTTCCTTCTATAGAGAAGAAGGAAGATATATGGTTTTTTAATCCCGGCTCTCCCAGCTTACCTAAGGGGACGGAGGGACCTACGGTGGGCATTCTTGAGGGAGACAGACTGCGTCTTCTTTCCCTACCCGAGGGAAAGGTGCTTAAGGAGGTGAAGCTATGTGGTTAAGATCGGGAAAACCATTATAAGAATAGAAAAAGGAGACATTACGGAGCAGGATGTAGATGCTCTCGTAAATGCAGCAAATAATCATCTTTGGATGGGAGCTGGGGTTGCAGGGGCTATAAAGAGAAGAGGAGGAGAAGAGATAGAGCGTGAGGCAGTTTCAAAGGGCCCTATACCGGTTGGAGAAGCTATAGTTACTAAAGCGGGAAAGCTTAAAGCTAAATATGTAATCCATGCTGCCGTTATGGGACAAGATTTAAGAACGAGCGAGAGGATGATAAGGGAGGCAACTTATAACTCTCTTTTAAGGGCTGATGAGCTTTCCTTGAAGAGCGTGGCTTTCCCTGCGTTTGGCACTGGTGTGGGGGGATTTCCATTCGACAGATGTGCAAAGGCAATGCTTGATGAGACGCGCCTTTACCTCACTGAGATGGAGGATACGAATTTAGAAGAGGTAATTTTCGTACTTTATACGGAGGAGGCTTTTAAAGCTTTTGAAAGAGAGCTGAAGAATTTAAAGGAAAAACTTGAGAAATAGGCGGTATTAGCCGAGGAAGAGAAGGTTTTGCTTGGGGAAAGCCTATTGACATCTACTCTTTTGGTTGATACAATTAGCTTTGCCTCTGGAAATAGGGCACCTTGAAAAGAGCATAAGGCATCATGCGGGCCACCTTATAGAAGGTTTTTCTGGAGAGTTTGATCCTGGCTCAGGATGAACGCTGGCAGCGTGCCTAACACATGCAAGTCGGGCGCGGGGCCTGCTCTACTTTTTAGTGGGGTGGGTTTCTGAGCGGCGGACGGGTGAGTAA
>JAGHDO010000024.1 GCA_021159885.1 Synergistota bacterium
GTCTCCGCACTATCCGCTCTTGAAGTTAAAACTATTGGTCGACGGGCTCCCATCACAACACCAGCAGCTACGCCTCCGCAACCATAAACAAGCGCTTTTCCTAAGAGATTTCCTGCCTCTATATCCGGTACGAGAAGGACATCTGCCTTACCAGCAACAGGACTTTTTACCCCCTTAACTTTTGCCGCCTTTGAGCAGATGGCAACATCAAGTGCAAGAGGGCCATCAACTATAGCACCCTTTATCTGCTTCCTTGCAGCCATAACGGTTAACATAGCAGCATCTACTGTGGCAGGCATTGAGTAAGTAACCGTTTCTACAGCTGCCAAAACAGCAACCTTAGGTTCTCTTATCCCTAAGAGATGCATTAACTCCAGCGCATTTTCAAGTATCTGCAACTTTTCAGCAATAGACGGAGATATAACTATTCCACCATCGGTTATAGCATACCAGCGACGTCTTCTCGGAACCTCGACTAAAAAAACATGGCTCAAGAGTCTCCCTGTTCTAAAACCCATTTCCTTATCAAGCACTATTTTTAAAAGCTCCGCAGTCTTAACAAGACCTTTCATCAGGAGATCACAAGCCCCATCTCTAACCATTTTGACAGCAATTTGAGCAGAAGAAATTGGATCGGTAGCATCAATAATCTCAAATTGATTACAATCGATATTAAGAGCCTGAACTGCTTTTTCTATCTTTTCCAATCGTCCTACTAAAATAGGTTCTGCTATCCCCTCCTTTTTAGCAAGATAAACGGCCTCCAGAACATCATAGTCTTCTGCAGAAGCAACAGCAATAGTTCTTCTCTTTCCTTCCTTAGCCATACTTAGCAGCTCTTTTAGCTTCTTCAAGATAGACCTCCCTCCTTATAGCGCTTCGCCTTCTCCTCACCTCTAAGAACACGTAGAGCTCCCAACGCTAAAGCCTCCATCTCAAACTCTCCTTCAAAAACAAAAACTTTAGCCATCCAGTCTATATATTTTTTCAGTTCCTTTACAAAAATATCATCATGAGCTATGCCTCCAGTTATAGCAATAGCATCAACTTTCCCTTGAAGAGAAGCATACATGCTTCCAATTTCCTTTGCAATTTGATAAATCATAGCTTTATAAACTACCTCTGCTTTTGAATCTCCTTTTTCTATCATCTTTCGTACTTCCCTCAGATCCGCAGTTCCTAAGTATGCTTTTACACCTCCATTTCCTGCAAGAAGTCTTTTCATTTCAGAGAAAGAATACCCACCATTAACCGCAAATTTTACAAGAGGCAAAGAGGGAAGCCCTCCAGTTCTCTCCGGAGAGAAAGGTCCCATTTCATTAGCGTTATTAACATCAACAGCTTTTCCTCTCTTAATGGCAACAACTGATATTCCTCCTCCTAAATGAGCTATAACAAAGTTTGACTCCTCAAATTTTTTTCCTATCTTCTCTGCTGTTTTTCGCGCCACTGCTCTAATGTTTAAGGCATGAAAAAGGCTTCTTTTTTTTATAAAAGGTAAACCTGTAAAACGAGCCACTTCCTCAAGCTCATCTACAGAAACGGGATCCACTATAAAAGCTGGGATGTTTGCCCTTTTTGCCAACTCAAAGGCTATTATCCCTCCTAAATTAGAAGCATGTTCCCACGGTTTACCTTTTCTAAGATCCTGTAAAACTTTTGGGGTTATAATATAAGTCCCTCCTTCTAAAGGATCTAAAACTCCTCCACGCCCTACTACCGCATCAAAAGAAGAAATATCTTCTTTTCTTCTACTCAAAACCTCTATGATCCTTCTCATTCTATAATCATATTGATCAACGACTCTTTTAAAGGAAGAAAGCTCTTGTGTAGGATGATATAAAATCTCTCTCCATAATTCTCCCTCATTATTAAAAGAAGCTATTTTTGTAGATGTAGAACCCGGATTAATAACCAACACCTTCATTTAAAAGCATCAACTCCTTCTCTGTTTATCCGCTCTCTAAACCTCCTCATTATTTCCCGGGTAATATTTCCAGGTTTTCCACTTCCTATAACCCTACCATCAACCTTGACCACAGGCACTATTTCTGCAGCAGTACCACATAAAAAGCATTCATCCGCGACATACAAGTCAAATCGAGTAAAAATGTCTTCAATTATATCTTCAATTTCTTCTATTTCCCAGGAAATCTCCAAGACTATCTCGCGTGTAATTCCTTCTAATGCTCCTACCCAAGAAGGTGGGGTTATAAGGTACCCATCCCTGATAATAAATATATTTTCTCCTGTTCCTTCTGCCACGAATCCCTCACGAGTTAGCATGATAGCTTCATGAACTCCTGCGTTAATCGCTTCCCATTTGGCTAATATGTGTGACAAATAATTAAGGCTTTTTACCTGAGGAGGTAAAATATCTCCATAGGAAGCTCTTACGGAAGAAGTTATCGCTTCTATTCCTTTTTCGTATATCTCTTTGGAGAAAAGAGCTATCTCATCTACTATTATTACAATGGTGGGTTTTGAGCACTTTGTAGGATCAAGACCAAGGTCTCCTATTCCCCGTGATACTATCAGCCTTATATAAGCTTCTTTAAGTTGGTTTTTCCTGACCGTCTCTATGACTGCTTCTTTAAGCTCATCAAATGAGAGGGGAATTTCCACAAGTATAGCTCGAGCAGATCTATAAAGCCTCTTAAGATGATCATCCAGCTTGAAAATTCTTCCATTATAAACCCTTATTCCTTCAAAAACTCCATCACCAAAAAGAAAACCTTTATCAAATACAGATATCTTTGCCTCAGAAGAAGGATAAAACTCCCCATTTATATAAACAAACCTTTCACCCATTGTTATACCCCCTTATATGCTTTATAAGTTTTACTAATTTATCCACAAGATATCTATGGTATTCTTCTCCTTTTTCATAAGAGGCTTTTGATGGAGAACCACTTACTCCCCCACTTTCCCTTGCAAGCTTTTCCATATGCTTCCTCGAAGGAAGATAGCACAACGTGTCATATGGAGATGAGGGGTCAACATAATAAAGGTATCCTTCTTTCTTTGGGGAGTCTTTCTTTGGGGAGTCTATTATTTTTTCTTTCTTAACAAGCTCCGGCCGTATAACCATCATATGAGAAGTTTCTATTTCTTCCGCATGTCCTATTTCTCCAAATTTAAACTCCTTTGAAGCATATGCAGGATCAAAGATATAAATTTCTACTTCTAAATCTTCCTTTGCTCTTGCAGAAGCAAGTTGGATCCAAGGTATATTAACTATTCTATGTCCATTTATCACTATAAAGTGCTTAAAGCCATGTTCAGAAAGAGAGGAAATTAGATCATATAGCAACTCCTCTAAAACCTCAGGTCTTATGTTAACCGTACCAGGTAAAACCATATGATGAGGCGACCAGCCATACCACAAAGGAGGAGCTACTATAGCTCCTGTCCTTGCCGAAGCTTCCTCAGCAAGAGCTATAGCTACCATTGAATCTGTTCCAAGCGGCAAGTGTCTCCCATGCTGTTCCACACTACCAATGGGTATAATTACAATGCTTTCTCCTAAACCTTCTAACTCCTCCCAGGTGAGTTCCTCAAGCCTTTTCGCTTTCACTTTCTTCCCCCTCCTCATCGTTTTTAACAGTTATAATCTTTCCCCAATCTAATCCTAAAGGGCCACTTAAAACATAAACGGACATGCTTATAAGGGGAGCCATTCGAGGAGAAGCTATTATAATTCCACAGAATATGAAGAAAAGAAGAAGAAAAACCTTCTTGTTAAGTTGACTCCTTCTGGATAGCTTTTTAAGATTTCCATACTTTACTTTGCTAACCATAAGGTAAGAAATAAAAAATATTATAGCAACCATTATGGGTAATGGAAGAGAAATCTTAGAAATGAAAAGACTGACTATAAAACCTCCTGCTGCAGTTATAGGAAGCCCTAAGAAATATGGCATTGGTTTAGATAAATTAAACCGGGCAAGCCTCAGTGCACCACATAAAACATAAACCACTCCCACCATGGCTCCGAAAAGAGCATAGTTGTGAAGCGCATAGGCATACATCAGAAGCGCAGGAGCTGCCCCAAATGAAACTATATCAGCAAGGGAATCAAATTCTTTACCAAAATCACCACTTACTCCTAACAGTCTTGCAATTTTACCATCAAGGAAGTCAAATAAGATGGCTACAACTATCAACCACGCAGCAGCAGTAAGATGTCCATGATATACAAGCATCATGGAGAGGATTCCACACATGAGATTACCGCTCGTTAGAAACGTAGGCCATCTCTCTCTTTTCATTTTCTATCACCACCCCCAAAACCGTTTCCCCTGCCTTAACCTTATCTCCTTCCCTAACAAGCAAAGAAACATGGGGAGGAAGATAAAGATCGACACGAGAACCCAATTTTATAATCCCAAATCTTTCACCTTTCCTAAGGTAATCCCCTTCCTCAGGATAGGTAACTATTCTTCTTGCCACAAAACCAGCTATTTGAACCAGAAGAACAGGAACCCTCCCTCTTAAGCCCAGATAACTTCTTTCATTTATTTCCGATGTCTTTGGAGCAAATGCCACCTTTTTAGCACCAGGTACATACTCTTTATAAACGACCTTTCCATCCAAAGGCGCTCTATTCACATGAACATCCAGTAAACTCATGAATATACTGATCTTTTTCGAGGGAGCGTTTAAAAACCTTCCCTCAAAAGTATCAGATATCTCTATTATTTTCCCGTCTGCTGGGGAAACTATCACTTCTTCCCCACAAGGAGCAACTCTATCTGGATCTCTGAAAAAATAAAGTAAACCAAGGAACACAAACCAGAAGGGCAGAGAAAGCCAAGGGGAAAACATAGAAATAACGCTGGCTATGATTAAAAAGGCATATATTATCCTTCTGCCCTCAGGTGCTAACGAGAACATCTACAACTTCATCTCCTTCCCCCAATCTTAAAACCTTTGCACCTCTTCTGGTTCTAGATAGTAGAGGAATATCTCCTGCCGATAGCCTACAAATCGATCCCTTCTTAGTGAGCGCCAGAATTTCGGCATCTCCGCTGACATTCCAGCACCCGACTATCTTACCCTGCCGGATACTTGGCGGGTAAAGATAAACACCCTTGCCAGCTCGGTTTCTCAACGGTATTTCCTCAATAAGTATTCTCTTTGCAAAGCCATTTGAGGTAAATATCAGCATTTCCTTTCCCCTAACTATTTCCGCCCCCGCGAGAGTTTCATTATCTCCCACGGAAAGCGCTTTTAACCCACCGCTGGCGGGGTTAGAAGCCCTTATAGACGATGTATCGAGGCGAAAGCCCTTACCGGAGTCAGATAAAAGCACCACTTCCTCTTCATTCTCTCCAAACCTGACCCTTACTATCTCATCTCCTTCTTCAAGCCTTATAAGCTTCCTTCCCGCTTTTCTTCTAACCTCTCCGAGCAGATCAAGTCCAACCTTTTTAATATAGCCCTTCTTTGTAAATATATAAACGTAATCCTTCTCTTTAAGAACCTTAAAGGCAACCGGTTTATCCTCTCCAAGATCGAAGAGGGTTCTTAAACTTATACCTCTTCCAGCGAACGCTTGCGAGGGGAGCTTCTCCCCATCTATAGCAAGCGAAAAAACTCTCCCTCCACTTGTAAATATCAATAGTCTGTCCCCACTTTCAGCGCTCGTAACCATAAGGGGCATATCTCCTCCAACGAGTTCGAGCTTCGTCCTCGTTCTCCTATCACTTGCTTCCTTAAGTCGGATATAACCCTCATGGGAAAGCGTTACTATATACTCTTTACTCGGAAGCTCAGGATCTGGAGGTCTGAAACCAAGTATCTCGGTTCTCCTCTTATCTGTATACTTTCTCCTAATCTCAAGGAGTTCTTCCCTTATTAAAGAATAGAGCTTTTCTCTGCTCTCGAGTATTTCCTTAAGCTCAGCTATAAGCTTGACCTTCTCCCGATACTCCTCCTCTATCTTGCTCCTCTCAAGACGGGTTAGCCTACCTAAGGGCATTTTCAGTATCTCTTCAGCCTGGAGCTCGCTGAGGTTGAGCCTCTTTATAAGCTTTTCCTTCGCCTCCTCCTGAGTTTTCGAGGCTCTTATCAAGGTGATCACAAGATCTATGTTGTCCAAAGCTATCTTAAATCCCAGCAGGATATGCGCTCTTCTTTCAGCATTTCTCAGTCTAAAGCGAGTTCTTCGTCTGACGACATCGCATCGGTGGTCAAAGTAGACCCTGAGCATATCCTTGATACCCATAATTTTAGGTGTTCCATCAACGAGAGCGAGGTTAATCACACTAAACGTCGTCTCAAGCTGTGTATGTTTATAAAGACCTGCCAAGACCGCCTCAGGTAAGGCTCCTCTACTCACCTCGACTACTATTCTCATTCCTCTTCTATCGCTCTCATCCCTCAGATCAGAAATACCCTCTATTCTCCTTGATCTTGCGAGATCAGCAATGGTTTTAATAAGCTGAGATTTACTAACATTGTAAGGTATCTCAGTTATAACAACCCTATTAACCCTCCCACGCTCTATATGAGCTCTTCCTCTGACGAGAATTCTACCTCTGCCCGTTTTCATATACTCTCTTATACCCTCTGTTCCGCAGACTATTCCTCCCGTGGGAAAATCTGGACCCCTTATTATCTTCGCTAACTCATCCATCGAAGCATTAGGATACTCTATAAGATATACAAGGGCATCTATAATCTCACCGAGATTATGAGGGGGAATAGATGATGCCATTCCTACAGCTATTCCAGAAGTTCCATTCACCAATAGATTTGGGATTTTGGACGGCAAAACCACCGGTTCATTTAAGGAACCATCGAAGTTTGGCGCCCAGTCTACCGTATCCTCCTCAAGCTCCCCTAAAACCTCCATTCCTATCCACGACAGGCGGGCCTCGGTATACCTCATGGCGGCGGGTGGATCCCCATCCACTGATCCAAAGTTCCCCTGACCCTCAACTAAAGGATATCTATATGAGAAATCTTGCGCCATTCTAACGAGAGCATCATAAACTGACGCATCTCCATGAGGGTGATATTTACCGAGAACCTCTCCAACCACACGTGCGCTCTTTTTAAAGGGAGCCCCCGGTTTTAAATTGAGCTCTCTCATAGCATATAGAATCCTTCTTTGAACAGGCTTTAAGCCATCTCTTGCATCAGGTATAGCTCTTCCCACTATAACGCTCATCGCATAGTCGAGATAGCTGTACTTAAGTTCGCGCTCAAAAGCAAGATTTATCAGTCTACCCATCATACGTCCAGACTCCTTACCTCCTTAGCATGTGTTTGGATAAACCTTCTTCTTGGCTCAACCCTATCTCCCATAAGAACCTCAAGTAACCTCTCAGCTTCAACGGCATCTTCTATCTTCACCCTATAGAGGACCCTTCTTGCGGGATCCATTGTCGTTCTCCAGAGAGTCTCAGGGTTCATCTCACCCAACCCCTTATACCTTTGAACGATAATCTTTCCCCTCCCATCGCTTTCTTTAAGAAGAGATTGAAGCTCTTCTTCCTTGTAGAGATATCTCTCATCTTTACCCATTTTAACATAGTAGAGAGGAGGCTGAGCTATATATAGATATCCCCCTTCTATAACAGGTCTCGCGTGTCTAAAGAAAAAGGTCAAAAGAAGAGCTCTTATATGAGCGCCATCTATATCCGCGTCTGTCATAAGAATTATCTTATGATATCTCAATCTTCCTATATCAAAGCTCTCTCCTATACCCGTTCCAAGAGCAGAGATCAAGGCTCTTATTTCCTCATTCTTAAGTATCTTCGTCATATTTGCTTTCTCAACGTTAAGTATCTTTCCCTTTAGAGGAAGTATTGCTTGAAAGGCCCTATCCCTGCCCTGCTTAGCTGACCCCCCTGCTGATTCTCCCTCAACTATAAAGAGCTCTGCCTTTTCAGGATCCCTCGTCTGACAATCCGCGAGCTTACCCGGAAGGGAATCGCTTGAGAGAAGGCTCTTTCTCCTAACGAGCTCCCTCGCTCTTCTTGCTGCTTCCCTTGCCTGATGACTTCTTATAGCTCGTGAGACTATCTCAGAAAGTATTTTCAGATTCGCTTCAAAAAATAGGGTAAGTCTGCTTCTTAATATATCCTCTACTGCAGACTTAACATAAGGATTTCCAAGCTTGGTTTTAGTCTGTCCCTCAAATTGAGGCTCTGGAAGCTTAACCGAGAGAACCGCAATTATTCCCTCCTTTATGTCCTCCCAGTTCAAACGTGGATCTTTACCTTTAAGTATTCCATGGGTCCTTGAGATCTCATTAATTACTCTGGTTAATGCAACTTTAAAGCCTATAAGATGAGTTCCTCCCTCTTCGTTTCTTATAAGGTTTGCGAAAGCAAGTACCTTATCATCGACATTATCAACGTGAGTAAATGCAAGAGAGAGAATAAGATTCTCCTTTTCTCCCGATACGGAGATAATAGGATATGCTTCCTTTTTGTCTCCACAAAGAAATTTTACAAACCCTTCAAGTCCGCTTTTCTCATAGAAAGTTTCTTCTCTTCCAGCTTTTTCATCAACAAGGACGATCTTAAGACCAGGTATAAGAAAGGATATTTCCCTAAGTCTTTCTCTTATAAGGGAATAATCAAAAGCGAGCTTTTCCTCGAATATCTCCGGATCAGGCTTAAAGGTTATTTCTGTACCCGTTTGGGCAGAAAAACCAATAACTCTAACCGGTTCAACGGGTTTACCACGCTCGTATCTTTGTCTGTAAACCTTTCCATCTCTGAAAACCCTTGCCTCAAGCCATTCACTTAGCGCATTAACTACTGAAACTCCTACACCGTGGAGCCCTCCCGAAACCTTATAGGCCTTGTTAGAAAACTTTCCTCCCGCATGAAGATAGGTCATAACCGTCTCTAAGGCAGGCTTTTTCGTCTTAGGATGAAGATCAACAGGTATACCTCTCCCATTATCAAAGACGGATACGCTCTCATCTTTTCTCAAGACAACTTTAACGAAATTGCAATAACCAGCAAGAGCTTCATCAACAGCATTATCAACGACTTCGAATAGAAGATGATGATATCCTCTTTTACCAGTATCTCCTATATACATCCCTGGTCTCTTTCTAACAGCCTCTATACCTTCAAGGACATCTATTTCTTTGGCGGTATACTTAGACATTCCTCCTATCCCTCCATCTTTTAATTCTATCTACTATCGTAGAAACAAGAGAATTAGTGTATATACCCTTACCATCGACCGTTATTACAAGAGTCCTATGTGTAGAAGCTCCATCACTCTCGACTATTTCTATATTTAGCAAAGATTTATGCTCACATCCTTTTAAATTAAATATCATCAGAACATCATCGGATGAGATAACCTTTCCTCCTCCCAAAACTATATACAAACTCCTCACTTCCTTCTTAAAAATATTTGAGGCATTGGTATAAACCTCACTCCCTCTATATTATAATCCTTAAGAAGGCCTAAAAATTCCTCTTCTCTAAGCTGAAACTCCTTAGCCCATATCCCATCCCGAACCGCAACTTTTAAAATTCCTCTCTCTATTCTTAAAGGATAGCTTCTTATAGCAATTTTCTCTCCTACTATCTCATGCCATCTTATCCTCAGGGTCTCTTCCGAAAGTCTTTTCTCATGAGCTTTAAGAAGCTTAGCTATTATACTTCCTAATTTCTCCATTTTTAACCTCTAAGGCGATAAACCCTTCTCCCTCCTGAGGAGATAGAGTAGTCATAAATACCTGACAGCCAAGTTTTGATAGCTCTTTCCATACATTTTGTCTTCTTAAAGGATCGAGCTCTGCAAGAATCTCGTCTATTAGGAAAATCGGAGTAGTACCCGTCTTTATAAACGCATCTAAGGTTTTAAGATATATTTTCCAAGCTACCCATTTTTTTTCTCCTCGTGAGCCATACCTTCTTAAGGATACTCCATTTTTCATTATCTCGAATTCATCAAGGTGAGGACCAAATAAAGAAAACCCCCTTCTTATCTCATCTTTCCTACGAGAATGCATAATCTCTTTCAAAAGATCATGCTCTAATTCAATATCTAAACCCGAAGGCTTAAACTTTATCTGAATTTCCTCATCCCTAAGTAAATCAAGAAATTTTCTTCTCCTTTCCCATATATAAATAGCAAGACTTAGCATCCTTTCATCAATGATCTCAAGAAGCTTTGTATAGCTCTTGCTTTTAGACAAAATAGAATTTTTTTCCTTGAGTAATCGAAAATAGGATCTATACTTTATCAAATAGCCATCATCTACTTGGGATAAAACCCTATCAATGAAAGCTCTCCTCAATTTCGGGGGACCATCGATCATAGAGAGCTCTTCAGGAGAAAGAAACAAAACAGGTATCTTTCCTATAAGCTCTGCGCGACTGATGTGCTTTCCATTTAAAACTATTTTCTTCCCTTTATGAGTTAAAGATAATTTCACGCTGTAAAACTCTTCTTCTTTAAACTTACCTTCTATATGAGATGAGCTTTCACCCCATTTGATCGTCTCTATATCTCTCGATGTT
Organism: Synergistota bacterium; assembly: GCA_021159885.1. Taxonomy (NCBI): domain Bacteria; kingdom Thermotogati; phylum Synergistota; species Synergistota bacterium. The sequence continues at coordinate 10,506 of JAGHDO010000024.1, forward strand.
CTAAAGGATCTTCCCCAGCAAAGCATATAGATAGCTTCAAGAAGCGTAGTTTTTCCAGCTCCATTAGGTCCAAAGAAGAGGGTTTTTTGGGAAAGCTTAAGTTCGATCGATCGAAAAGCTCTAAAGTTAAACAAGTATAGTTCATCAAGTTTCATCAGGTATAGCTACTGGCATGAGAATATATAGAAAATCGTCCTTGCCCTCCTTCGTTATAACTGCTTGTTCAAGAGCTCCTCTAAAAGCAATGGTAAAGTAATCTGCATCAACGTGCTTTAGCATATCCAAGAAAAAGCGAACATTAAAGGCTATTTTGAGATGTTCTCCCTCATATTCAACGGTAATTCTTTCTTTTCCCGCGCCAAGCTCGGGTACTTCTCCACTTAAGGTTATTTTTCCCTCCTCTATTTCAAGTTTTATAATGTTTCCCCGTTCTTTCACAAGATAGCTAATTCTTTCCATAGCAGATTCAAGCTCATCAGCTGAAACGGTAACTCTGGTAACCCAATCTGTTGGAATTACCTTTTCATATGGTGGAAATTCGGCATCTATTAATCTACTCCAGAATATTCCGTCTTCCCATTTAAACATTATTTCTCCTTTTACTTCGTACATCTCTATTTTACCCAAGGTTATTATTCTTCGTAGTTCCTCAAGGGTAGTTATGGGTATTAGATACTTTCCTGTTTTATTCGTTGAAACCGGCATTTTTGTAAGAGCAAGTCTCTTGGCGTCCGTAGAAACCATTCTAAGTTCTCCTTCCTTAATTTCAAAGAGCGTTCCTGAAAGATATGGAGGTATCTCATCATGAGGAGAACCTGCAAAAGATGTTTCTCTTATCATTTTAGACAAAAGATCGCACTCGGTTTCGAAGATAAGTTCACACTCATCGAGGGCTGGAAATTCGGGATAATCTTCAACAGGATAGGTAGTAAAGGTATATTCTATTCCTTCCGCTTTCAAATGTAATATGTTTTCCCTTGCCTCAAGTTCTACAGGACGTTCAGGAAGCTTTCTTACTATGTTATAGAAGTTTTTCAAAGGAATAATAACTTTTCCCTCTTCAGATATCTCTATAGCTTTAACTTCAGTTTGGATACCTATTTTAAGATCTGTTCCTTTAAAGCTTACCTTTCCTTCCTTTGTTTCTACCAAGCTTCCTGAAAGTATGGTTATAGAGCTACCGGGATTTATCGCCCTTGCTACAAGCTGCAATCCTCTTAAGAGCTCTTCTCTTTCCACAAGAATCTTCATTATTGATCCCTCCTAATATTAAAAGATTGACTTAAAGTAGTTAGAGTAATAGGAATGGAAAATTTGTGGAAAACATGCTTTGGCTCTTATCTTACCGTTTATATCATGGTTTATAAACCTGTGGAAAAGATCTGGGACTTTTCCACAGGTTTCACAGAACAAGTGCATAGCGAAAAGTTATCCACATTTATACACCAAGCCTTCCACGAATTTTTTCAATACGCTTTCTTAAGTCTGGATTTTTTTTCATTATTTGAGAGATTTTCTTATGAGCATGTAAAACAGTGGTATGATCTTTTTTTCTAAATGCTTTGCTTATCTGCTGGAGAGAAAGATTAGTAAGTTCTCTTGATAAATACATGGCTACTTGTCTTGGAAGAGCTATCTCCTGAGCCCTTTTATCGCTTAACAGGTCGGCAATAGATATATTAAACTCTGCTGCAACTGTTTCTTTTATTTCATCAACGCTTATTTCTCCACGCTTGCTTGGTAATATATCCTTAAGTATCTCAGCTGCCTTTGATACCGTTATTTCCTCATCGGTATGTAAGGAAAAGTGAGCTACAAGCTTTATCAGAGCTCCCTCAAGCTCTCTTATATTCGATGTAAAGTTCTCTGCTATAAACACTACTACATCTTCAGGAAGCTCCACGTTTTCAAGTTCCATTTTCTTCTTTAAGATTGCAACTCTCGTTTCATAATCTGGAGGCTGAATATCTGCGAGTAAACCCCATTCGAATCTTGATATTAATCTATCCTCAAGGTCTGGAATTTCCTTTGGGGGTCTATCGCTTGAAATAACTATCTGTTTATTAGCTTCGTAAAGCGTGTTAAAAGTGTGGAAAAATTCCTCTTGAGTTCCTTCTTTACCCGAAAGGAATTGAATATCATCTATAAGAAGAAGATCCACTCCTCTATACTTTTTTCTAAAATCGTTGGTTCTATCATCTCTTATTGCATTTATAAGCTCATTGGTGAATTTCTCTGAAGATACGTATACTACCTTGGTATAGGGATTCTTTTTAAGCACATAGTGAGCGATAGCATGCATAAGATGAGTTTTTCCAAGCCCCACGCCTCCATAGATAAATAAAGGATTATATGTTCTTCCAGGTGATTCTGCGACTGCTAAAGCCGCTGCATGCGCAAGTTTATTACACTTTCCAACAACGAAAGTTTCGAAAACATATTTCGGGTTTAGTCCATAGTATCTATAGTCAAGTTGTACTCTTTCTGGATAAGGGGGCTCGCTTTCCCTTGCTGAGAGACTTTGGTTTTCTTCTTTTGGAATGGTGAGCCTTATAGTAAGATTTTTTCCCGCTATCTCAGAAGCAATATTTTCTATCGTTTTTAAAAATCTTCTTTTGATTTGGTCTACCGTGAACTTATTTGGGGCCTTTAGGATTAGCTCTTCCTCGCTCAAAGCTACAGGCTTTAAGCTCCTTACCCAGCTTTCAAAGCTTGGTTTCGAAATGACTTCCTTAAGCTTCTTCAGTGATTTTTCCCATAGCTCATCTGCGCTAAACATGTTCATCACCATCCACATAATTCACAAATCCCTGTGGATAAAATTTCCTCGTTATTCTAAGGGGTTGGTCTTATAGTATCCACAGAGTTATCCACATGTGGATAAACTCAACCTTATCATAACAAAAGCCTTCCCCGTTGACAAGAAGTATTATAGAAGGTATAGTTTAGAAGGCGAGGAAGGGGGGATGATCGGCGATGAAGAGAACGTATCAACCGCACAACATACGTAGAAAAAGAACGCATGGTTTCTTGGCAAGAATGTCGACGCCGAGTGGGAGAAGGATAATCAAAAGAAGGAGAAAGAAGGGTCGGTGGCGTCTCACAGTCTAAGATTTCCGAAGGAGGTGAGGTTAAGGAAGAGTCAAGAAATTATAGAAGTCGTGAAGAAGGGAAAAGTCCTCAAGGAGAGGGATTTCCTTTTCTTTTTTCTATCTAAAGGGAATGGTCCCTCAAAGTTTGGCTGTATAGTTCCTAAAAAGATTGGAAATGCTCCTGAGAGAAACAGGATTAAAAGATTGCTTCGAGAGATTTTCAGGTTGAATAGGTGGCGTTTAAGAGAAGGCTTTTGGATGATAGTTATGGTAAAACCGGGAGCTCAGGGGAGAAATCTCTGGTATTGGTGGAGTAAGCTTGAAAAGGTTTGGAAAGAAGCGGGGGTGATTAGAGAGGATGAGGAAAGTCATTCTTCAACTTATTCTGATTTATAGAAAGTTTATCTCTCCTCTTTATCCCCCCTCCTGTCGTTTTACCCCTACATGTTCAGCGTATGCTTATGAGGCCATACAGAGATATGGTTTAATTAAGGGAGGATATCTTGCCTTAAGAAGGATATTGAAGTGTCATCCTTTTCATCCGGGGGGTTATGATCCGGTTCCGTAGGAAGGAGGGAATAGTTTGAGTAGTATATGGCAATCTGCCAGCGATTTGATGCAAAGCGCTTTGTTGTTCTGCTATCACCTTACGGGCAATTCAGGCTTGGCTATAATTCTTTTGACTGTAATAATAAGACTTCTGCTTTATCCTTTAACTCATAAGCAGTTGAAATCGATGCAGCAAATGCAAAGACTTCAGCCGAGGATAAAAAGGTTACAGGAAAAATATAGAAATGATAAGGAAAAGTTGAATCAGGAGCTTATGAGACTTTATAGGGAAGAAGGGGTTAATCCTGCAGCTGGCTGTCTGCCCCTTTTAGCTCAGATGCCCATTCTGATACTGCTCTTTAGGGTCCTTATGTCTTATAAGTTTGAAAACCCCTCTTTTCTCTGGATAAAAGATTTAAGCAAGCCAGACATGATACTTTTAGCCCTTGTTGGAATAGAAACTTTTGTTCATCAGAAAATAACTACTTCTGTTGAGGCAACCCCTCAAGCAAAGATGATGACATGGTTTATGCCTCTCTTTATTTTGTTTATAGCCTACAGCCTTCCTGCGGGAGTACTGCTTTATTGGCTAACATCAAGCCTCATTGGTTTAGTGCACCAGCTTTACGTTATGAGAAAGGTAAAGCTTTCTGAGCCTACAAAGGTGAAGCTTTATAAGGAACCGCCTCGTAAGGTGAAGGAGGGACAGAAGGATGGCAGAGTGGTTGGAAGCGGAGGGAAAAACTTTGGAGGAGGCAAAGGAAAAGATTCTTCGGGAACTCGGAATGAGTGAGGAGGAGGTTGAGTGGGAGGTGTTGGAGGAAGAAAGGAGATTTCTGGGACTTTTAGGTCAGAAGGTTAAACTTCGGGGAAGGCCAAAATTGGCAGCTCATGTTGTTAAGGCGAAATCCCTTCTTAAGGAGCTTTTGAGATTAATGATGGTTGATGTAAGCGTGAGAGTTGCAGATGGGGACATGCTCATTATAGAGGGTAAAGACGCGGGTCTTCTTATAGGAAGAAGAGGAGCTACTCTAAGAGCTCTTGAAGAGTGGTTGAATATGGCAGTTTCCAAGGAGTTTTATCCAAAGCGAGTGGAGGTTGATGCGGGGGGATATAAGGAAAAAAGGAGGAAGAAGCTCAAGGAAGTAGCTTTGAAGATAGCAAGGAGGGTTGAAGAGGAAGGGAAGTCTTTCACGCTTGAACCAATGGCAGCTTGGGAGAGAAGGGTTATACATCTTGCGCTTAAAGATCATCCTCGGGTCTACACGCTAAGTATAGGAGGAGAACCTTATAGGAGGGTGGTTATAGCTCCTAAGTGATGGAGAGGGATACGATAGCTGCCTTGGCTACTCCGTGGGGGGAAGGCGGAGTTGCTATCTTAAAGGTAAGTGGACCTGATGCAATAGATATTGTTTCGAAAATCTTTAGAGGGAAGAAAAAGAACCTTAAAACCATGAAAACTTATCAGATGGCGTATGGATATATAGTAGACCCATTGACAGGATTGGAGATAGACGAGGTAATAGTTTCTCTTATGAAAGCTCCTTACAGCTATACGCGAGAAGATGTAGTTGAAATAAATTGTCATGGAGGAACCTTAGTTGCGCGCCAAATATTGGAGATTTTATTAGCGGTGGGGGCTCGCCTGGCAGAACCAGGTGAGTTTACCCGCCGCGCTTTTTTAAATGGCAGGATAGATCTTACGCAAGCGGAAGCAGTATTGGAGCTAGTAAGAGCGAGAAGTTCACAAGCGCTTAAAATAGCAACGAGAAAGCTTAAAGGGGAATTTGGAGAAAGAATAAGCTCTTTTAGGGAAAGGCTTCTCTCTCTTTCTTCTTGGGTTGAAGCCTCTCTTGACTTTCCTGAAGAGGACCTTCCTTTAATATCTCAAGAGGGAATTAGGAAAGAGATAGATCGGCTTATCCTTGAATTGAGAAAGGTAATAGAATCTGTGAGAGCAGGCTCTCTATACAGAGAAGGTATAAAAGTTGTTATATGCGGTAAGCCTAATGTCGGAAAGTCTTCTCTTTTAAACGCTCTTTTGCAAGAAGCACGAGCGATAGTTACTTCTATACCGGGTACAACACGTGATGTGATAGAAGAGGTTTTAAATGTAGGTGGTATTCCTCTGAGACTTGTAGATACAGCTGGAATAAGACAAGCGGGTGATGAGGTAGAGAGAGAGGGCGTTTTAAGAAGTGTTTCTCAGCTTGAAGAAGCTGATATCGTTCTTTTGGTTTTGGACTCATCTCAAAAGTTATCAGAAGAGGACTTTATGATAATGGATAAGCTTAAGGAAAAGAAGGTCATATTAGTATATAACAAAAAGGATCTTCCGATGAAGATAGAAGAGGAGAAAATTAGAGAAAGATTCCCAAGGAATAAAGAGGTCTGGATATCGGCATTGTATGAGGAAGGAATAGATGAGCTTAAAGAGGCGATTCTTTCTGAGGTCCAGGAGGGAGTCGACCTAAGCGGAGAAGTTTGGATGACATCATTACAGAATATAAAGCGTTTAGAAAAAGCTTTGAGCTCTTTAAATGACTCGTTGCTTGCTTTAGAAAGAGGCATGACATATGATATAGTAGCAATAGGAATAAGAGAAGCTTTACAATTCTTAGGAGAAATAACGGGGGAAGAATATACGGAAGATTTATTGAATATGATTTTTTCTCAATTTTGTGTAGGGAAATGAGAAAGCTCTTTGAAGAAGAAGGTATAAGATTGGATGAAAATCAGGAAAATAAGTTTAAGAAGTATCTTAAACTCCTTATGGAAACCCCTTTTAATATTACCTCTATTAAATCCCCCGATTTGATTATCTATAGACACTTTATAGATTCACTTAAATTAGCGCTTTTTTTAGATTTTTCTTCCTTCGAAACGGTATTAGATATTGGAAGTGGAGCGGGTTTTCCAGGAGTTCCTCTTAAAATAATACATCCTCAATTAAAATTAACTCTTTTGGAATCCTCCCGAAAGAAAGCTCTATTTTTGAAATCTTTGGTATCTGAACTTGAACTTGCAGGAGTGGAAGTATTATGGCAGAGAGCGGAAGATCTTGGAAGAGCTTCTGAAAAACGGGAAAGCTATGATTTAGTGGTAGCAAGGGCTTTGGCTTCACTAAGGGTTCTTTTAGAATTATCGCTCCCTCTCTTAAAGATTGGAGGGATTTTAGTAGCTTATAAGGGAAAAAAGTTGAAAAAAGAGATAGAAGAAGCAAAAAAGGCTTTAAAACTTTTGAATGGAACTATTGAAAGAGTGGAGGAATATATAATAAAAGGTATTGACTTTAAGGGGAATTTAGTGTTTATTAAGAAGGAAGCCTCTACTCCTTCTAAATTCCCGAGGAGACCGGGAATACCGTTTAAGAGACCTTTATAAGGAGGTGAAGATAATGTGGTTTGGAAAAACCAGGCAGGAGAAGAAAGAAGAACCAATGTTAGAACAGGCACCCTCCTCTGTTACTGATACCTCTCACAAAGAATTAAAAGAGATTCCCATTGATTCTATTGTTTTAAACCCTTATCAACCTCGTAGGATGATCGACCCAGAATCTCTTAAAGAATTAGCTGAGTCTATTAAAGAAATGGGGGTTCTCCAACCTATTATTGTTAGATCCATAGGGAAAGAAAGATATGAGCTTGTGGCAGGTGAAAGACGTTGGAGAGCTGCAAGATTAGCGGGACTTGAGAAAATACCTGCGATGATAATGGAAGCCACCGAAAAAGAAACATTAGTCTTTGCTCTTGTTGAAAACCTTCAAAGAGCAGACTTGAATCCTATAGAGGAAGCTCACGGATACAAAAGATTGATGCTGGAATTTAATTTAACTCAGGAAGAGATTGCTCAAATGGTAGGCAAAAAGCAGTCAACCATTGCTAACAAACTCAGACTTCTTAAACTTCCTTCTTTAGTTCAAGAAAGAGTGATCGATGGTACTATTACCGAAAGACATGCCAGAGCTCTTCTTAAACTCCCTTCTGAGTCGGAGATTCTAAAAGCCCTGAAACAAATAGAGCAAAGAAAGCTTAATGTGAACCAAACCGAGGAACTCGTTAATAAAATGCTTGGTTTAATTTCCCGGGAAATAAGAACCAAATCAGCCGAAACACCCCGATCTATAGAGGAACTCAGAAATCTGATTTCAAAGTTTCTTTCTAAATACGAAAAACATGGTGTTAAATTCGAAATAATCTCTGATAGTGAAACTGAGGAGTTAAGAATACGAATTTTAAGAGGTGAAGAGGATGAAAAAAACGAGGGCTATAGCTCTGGCTAATCAAAAGGGTGGTGTGGGAAAGAGTACTACGGCTGTTAATCTTTCTGCTGCCATTGCTTCTCTTGGTAAGAAAGTTCTTTTGGTTGATGTAGATCCTCAGGGAAATGCCACAAGCGGAGTCGGAATAGAGAAGGAAAAAATAGAATGTAGTTTATACGATGTTATTTTAGGAAATGTGGAGATAGAGAGAGCGATTTTAAAAAATGTTTACGTGAACTTGGATATAATACCTGCAAATATTGACCTTGCGGGAGCAGAGATAGAGATGGTTAATGCTGTTTCACGTGAAACACGCTTAAGAAGAGCTTTAGATTCATTGATGGGAAAGTATGATTATATATTTATGGATTGCCCTCCTTCTCTGGGGTTGCTTACGATAAATGCTTTAACTGCAGCTCATGCTGTTATAATTCCTATACAGTGTGAATATTATGCTCTCGAAGGATTGGGGCAACTTTTAAAAACGATAGAACTTGTTAAGGACTATTTAAACCCAAACTTAGAGATAGACGGAGTTTTATTAACTATGTTTGATGTAAGGACAAAACTATCTCAACAAGTAGCAGCGGAAGTTAAAAATTATTTTAAGGACAAGGTTTATAAGACGATTGTCCCAAGAAGTGTAAGACTTAGTGAAGCTCCAAGCTATGGTAAACCAGTTATATATTATGCTCCGAAGTCAAAAGGGGCGAAAGCTTATCTTTCTCTGGCAAGAGAGCTTTTAAGGAGAAAGCGAGGGTGATATAAATGGGTGCTAAAGTTAAAGGAGGTTTAGGTAAAGGGTTAGGGGCTTTGATTCCCTCTGCTTCTGAAGGGGAAAAGTTAAAAGAGATATCAATAGATAGTATTTCCCCAAATCCTTTTCAGCCTCGTCAAACTTGGGATGATGGGGCGCTTGAGGAGTTAGTTGCTTCGATAAGGAGATATGGAGTTCTTCAACCTATTATTGTTCGTAAAACTGATCGAGGTTATGAAGTGGTGGCAGGTGAGAGAAGGCTTAGAGCGGCTAAAAAAGCTGGGTTTACCAAGATTCCTGCGATAGTGAGGGAATTATCTGATAGAGATCTGATGGAATATGCTCTTGTTGAAAACCTTCAGAGGGAGGATCTTAATCCTATAGAGGCAGCACGGGCTATAAAGAATCTAATTGATAGATTTGGCTTGACGCAAGAGGAAGTCGCGGATCGAATTGGAAAAAAGAGATCTACGGTGGCTAATATTCTGAGGCTTTTAAAGCTTCCTTTGGAGATACAAAATATGCTTGCTGAAGGACGCATAACGATGGGGCATGCAAGAGCCATTTTATCTCTTTCTAATCCTGATGATCAGATAAAACTTGCTCAAAAGATAGTCAATAACTCTCTTTCTGTTAGGGATGTAGAAAAAGAAGTATCGAGAAAAGTTCGATTGGTAGAGAGGGATAGAAAAATTGAAGAGAAATTTTTGCGACTTTACAGAAGAAGAGTTAGAGTTAAAAGATCTCCTCAGAGAAGTGTAGAGATCTTTTTTAACAGCGATGCGGAGATGGAAAAATTTTTAGCATTTTTAGAAGACCAAGTTTCTGCTCTTTTTTAATTTCCCAGGCAATAAGGTGCTTAATTTTAAGCACCTATTTTGTTGCTTAATTTTTGTTTAGAAAAAAATTAGCATTCAATTCAGGGGGTGAAGAGTGATGGTTTTTGGGCGCTCGGAAGTACGCGTTTCTGAAAAAGAGAGGTCGGAGACGGTAGTAGGAGATGGAACTCAAATTCAGGGTACGATGAAAGCGGATGGAACTGTAAGGGTCGATGGTGTTTTTGAGGGCGAAATATATGCTGAGGGAGATGTTGTAATTGGGGAGAGAGGTGTGGTGAAAGCAACTCTTGTTGCAAAAAATATATTGATAGCAGGAAAAGTTGAAGGAAATGTCGAAGCGAGAGAAAAGCTTGAGCTTGTTGCGACAGGTAGATTAATAGGAGATATAAAAACGCCGAACTTAGTTATTGCCGATGGCGCCATATTTATAGGAAAGAGTGAGATGGTGCTGCCGGCAGATGAAGCTGGAGAAACAGAATCCTTCGAGAAATCCTCTGAATCCTTGGATAGAGAAGAGAAGGAGGAGGGGGAGGAATTTTAGATGAAGGGCTTTTCTGTGTTTCACGTGGAACATTTCTTTGTTTAAGTCTGATTGGAGAATAAAATATGGATTTTTTTAGGGAGCTTAATTGGCCTCTTTTGCTTGTTATAGTTCTTTTAAGTGCCATTATTGCTTTTATAGGAGACAGGGTAGGATGGAAGCTTGGGCGGAAGAGGTTGACATTGTGGGGGTTAAGGCCTCGTCATACAACAAGCCTTATAGCGGTTTTTACAGGATTAATGGTAGCACTTGTTACCATGCTTCTTTTATCTTTTACCGTGCCTTCGGTGCATAGAGCTCTTCTTGGTATCAAGAGTCTTCAACATGAGATGAAAATACTTTCAGCTATGTTGAAGGAAAAAAGTGAAGAGCTTAAGAAAAAAACAGAGAAGGTAAAAGAATTGGAAGCAAGGATTTCTGAGCTCAAAGAACTGGCAAGAAGGCTTAATTTAAGCATTTCAGCTATAAGAGGAAGAACTATAATATATAGAGCAGGAGAGCTCGTTTATCAAAAAGTGATAAAAGTAAGGAAGGAGGATTCTTATCTAAAAAAGGAGATGGAGAAGATTTTTAGTGAAGCAGATCTCGTTGCTAAGGGAAGAGGGGCAGAGCCGCCTTTTGAAGGAATGAGATGCGTTCTTGCTCATCCAGAGGATATAAAAAAAGCGATACTCAAATTGCGTCGCATAGATGGAGAGGCAGTTGTAAGACTGATTGCAGGAGGTAATATAGTTGTAGGAGAGTGGGTTCCTATTAGAATAAAGGTTTATCCTAATAAATTGGTGTTTAAGAAGGGTGAAAGAATATATGAGGTAGCTATTGATGGTTCTCTTCCGGAGGATCAGATAGAATATAAGCTTACGATGATATTGAATAAGGTAAGAGAAATAGCTATAAAAAAGGGGGTACTTCCTGAACCGCTGTATCGCAGAATTGGGGTGATAAGCGCAGCAGATTTTTATGAAACTATAAGTAAGATAAAGCAAGAAAGCAAAAAAGTGAGATTGGGGGTTTTTGCTAAGAAAGATATATATACTATAGGTCCTTTAGAGATCTATTTCAGGATTTTGGGTTCTTGAAATAAGCTCCTCCTTTATTTATTATATAGTGAAAATTTTACTATAGGGGAGGGGTTTTCCTTGCTTTCCGCTGAGAAAATGGTCTTGGA
>JAGHDO010000025.1 GCA_021159885.1 Synergistota bacterium
TCAAGCGGAGTTCCCGCCATCATTAAGCCTATCTCTTCCCTTGTAAGCTCACCTGGCTTAAATTCTCCCATAGATATGCCCTCATACATGACTATAACCCTATCACTTAGGGAAAGGACCTCATCCAGCTCCATGGAAACAAGAAGAATTGCTTTTCCTCTCCCTCTCTCTTCGAGAATCTTCCTATGCACAAACTCTATAGCACCTATGTCGAGCCCCCTCGTGGGCTGAGAAGCCACTATCAGCTTTGCCTCATCTACTATCTCCCTCGCCAATATTAGCTTTTGCTGATTTCCTCCCGAAAGGCGAGATGCAAACGCACGGATATCTGGAGGCCTTACATCGTACATCTTTATCCTCTCCCGCGCATAGGTCGTTATAAAATCTCTCTTTAATAATCCTTTTCTTGCAAATGGATCCTTATAATGCTTGCCCAGAATAACATTTTCAGCGAGATTAAAATTCCCAACCAGTCCTCGTTTTAGCCTATCTTCGGGAATATGAGCAACGCCTTCATCCCGTATTTGCCTTGGAGAGAAGAAAGAGATATCCCTGCCCTCTATCAGGATGCTTCCCCTTTCAGCCTTTCTCAAGCCAGTTATAGCCTCCACAAGCTCAGTCTGTCCATTACCCGCGACACCGGCTATACCCAGAACCTCACCCTCCCTGATAGAAAAGGAAATCCCTCTTACAGCGTCTATCCCTCGCGCATCCTTAACCCACAGATCCTTAACCTCGAGGACAACCTCGCCCACCTTCGGGGGAGGCTTCTTAATCTCAAGAAGCACTTCCCTTCCAACCATCATCCTGGCTATCTCACGAGGACTTGTCTTCGAGGTCAAAACTTCACCCGTTACCTTACCACCTCTCATAACCGTGACTCTATCGGAAATCTCCATAACCTCGTTAAGCTTATGTGTAATAAAAACGATGGTCTTCCCATCCTTCTTCAAGCTTCTTAAAACATCAAACAGTTCCTCCGTCTCCTGAGGAGTAAGAACAGCGGTCGGCTCATCCAGAACGAGAAGCTCAGCTCCCCTATAAAGGACCTTAATTATCTCAACTCTCTGAGCCATACCCACGGGAATATCAGCTACCTTAGCATCAAGATCGAGCTTAAAACCATGCTTTTGGGAGAGCTTCTCGATTTCTCGTCTGGCCTTCTCGTAATCTATCTCACCGAATAACCCTTTTCCCAGAGGCTCCTTCCCGAGGATTATATTATCGAGGACCGTGAAAGGGGGGATCAACATAAAATGCTGATGAACCATGCCTATACCAAGAGAAATGGCATCTAAAGGAGTCCTTATATCAACCTTCTTTTCCTTCCATATAATTTCTCCAGAGTCGGGACGATATAACCCATATAATATCTTCATCAATGTGGTTTTTCCCGCGCCATTTTCCCCAACGAGAGCATGTATCTCACCTTTTCTGACGCGGAAATCAACCTTATCGTTTGCTAAAACTCGAGGGAATCTCTTAACGATACCCCTCATTTCTAAGATAAAGTCCAAACCAGTCCTACCCCCAGAAAAGTTATGTGCTTTTATCAATAATACAAAATTGGGCGGGGACGTGTAGCATAAGGTCCCCGCCCACAGAATATTTAACCTCGCTCCTTAAAGAGACTTAGGCGGCTTGAACTTCTTTAGCTCATCCTCATTGGAGGGAACAACTAACTTACCCTCTATTATCGCTTTCTTGGCTTTCTCTATCATAGCGAGAACCTTCTTGGGTATGTGCTTCCTTGTGTATTTCATATCCGTGAGTCCTACACCATTCTCCTTAAGCCCAAGTTCATAAATTCCGCCTTTAAATTTTCCTTCAACAACCATCTTTATTCCAAGATAGGCAGCTACATCAACCCTCTTTAAAACACTCGTTAAGACCCTGCCCGGAGCTATAGCATCCTGGTTAAGATCAACTCCTATGGCGAAGTATCCTTCACCCTTCTCCTTAGCAGCCTCTATAACGCCAAGCCCTGTCTGCCCAGCTATTTGGAAAACTATGTCCGCTCCCTGCCCAAAGAGAGACATAGCAGCCGCCTTACCCTTAGCAGCATCGTTGAAGGTGCCGGTGTACGATCCTATAACCTTAACTTTCTTTCCAGTTATAGCACAGTAGGTTCTAACTCCAGCCTCATATCCTACGGCGAATCTGATAACGGGTGGAATCTTCATTCCGCCCACATATCCAACTACTCCCTTCTTGGTCACGGCAGCGGCAAGCATTCCCGCGAGGAAAGCACCTTCCTGTTCCTTAAACAAGAAGCTCGCGACATTTGGAGCCTTAACGACGGTATCAACTATTATAAAATACTTCTTGGGATACATGGGAGCGACCTTTGCCATAGCATCGGTCATTAAAAATCCCGCTGCCATAACGACATCTCCGTGCTCCGCACCATTGGTAATATTAGGCACATAATCTTCCTGTTCGTAAGATTGTATAACCTTAGCCTTAACCCCAAAATCCTTAACTGCCTTCTCCACCCCAAGCCAACATCCATCATTAAAAGCCTTGTCGCCAAGTCCTCCTATATCCGTAACGAGAACTACCCTAATGGGAGCAGATATAGCAACAGCGGTAAAGCCCAAAATCAAGCATAACAAAACAAGCCAGCTTTTCCTCACGTTTCATCCCCTCCTTTGACGAGAAAAAAGTACCCGCTCATATTTTACCACAAAGCAAAATAAAAATGGGTGCTCCTTTTGTAAAAGGAGCACCCTCACATTATCACAGATGGTTGGTGGTGCTGGAATTGAACCAGCGGCCTCTTCCGCGTCAGGGAAGCGCTCTCCCACTGAGCTAACCACCCTTGCTTTTTAGATTATAGCCAGATCAAGAGCCTCTGTCAAGGGAGAAAATAGCATCACTATCCTTTAACAAGCTCCTCTCCAAACAACTCTGCCTGCATAAGCACCGCTTTAGTAGCTCCCTCCTGTCCATCAGGGGGATATCCGTATTTCCTCAAAATGCGCTTTACAAGGGCTCGCAGCTTAGCTCTTACGCTTTCCCTAATCGTCCAATCTATAGTAATATTCCTACGCACAGCTTCGGTAATTTCTCGTGCAATCATTTTCAAAGTTTTATCACCCAACACCTCAACCGCACTGCCGTTAGCTGCAAGCGCATCATAAAAAGCCACTTCTTCATCACTAAGCCCCAGCTTTTCTCCCCTATTACGAGCCTCACGTATCTCCTCGGCTAATCTAATAAGCTCTTCAATAACTTCAATGGTACTAATAGCTCGATTATGATATCGTTTAAGCGCTCGTTCAAGTAAGTCAGAAAATCTCCTTGCCTGAACCAAATTTCTTTTACGATAGATATTAATTTCATCATTGATAAGCCTGCGTAATAGCTCTACAGCAAGATTTTTCTGGGGCAAATTACGAACTTCGGCTAAGAACTCATCGGAGAGGATAGAAATGTCTGGCTTTTGCAAACCTGAGGCTTCAAAGAGATCAATAACCCCTTTGGGGACAATGGCACTTGAAATAATCTGCCTGATGGCGAACTCTTTGTCGTCGGTTGGACGGGCGCTTCTCGTAATTTTTATCAACGCTGCTTTCACACTCTGGAAAAAGGCCACTTCGTCGCGAATCTTAAGGGCCTCCTCCTGGGGCACGGCCAGAGCAAAAGCCTTAGAGAGTTCAGTTACAACCTTGATAAAAGCCTCTTTTCGAGAAGGAGCAGCCACAAAGTCCGCAGCTTCACGCAAAATCTTAAGACGCTCCTCAGGGCTCGCGGAAAGGGCCTTTCGGTAATCAAAGCTGTGAAAGATGTCCTTGCAAATTTCATATTTCTCAAGCATAACGGCCACGGCCTCGTCCTGATCCACGGCAGGTTCGCCACGGCCACCGCTACGAGTGTAAGTGGCAAGCGCCTGTTTGAGACTGTCAGCGATCCCTATGTAGTCTACCACCAGCCCGCCGGGCTTGTCCCGAAAAACTCGGTTCACTCTGGCGATGGCCTGCATGAGGTTGTGCCCCTGCATGGGCTTATCGATATACATAGTGTGAAGGCACGGAACATCAAAACCTGTAAGCCACATGTCACGCACGATAACGATTTTCAAAGGATCGCTCGGGTCTTTAAAACGTTCAGCAAGTCTCTCCCTTCGGGCCTTATTGCGAATGTGAAGTTGCCAATCAGTAGGGTCTTTGGCTGAACCGGTCATCACCACCTTGATTACGCCCTTTTCATCATCGTCAGAGTGCCAATGAGACCTGAGTTTTATGATTTCGTTATAAAGATCAACACAGATTCGCCGGCTCATGCAAACCACCATAGCCTTACCATCCATGGCAGAAAGCCTCTTTTCAAAGTGTTCTACGAGATCGCGAGCGATAACCTCA
>JAGHDO010000026.1 GCA_021159885.1 Synergistota bacterium
TTATTATTCTCTCGGAAGCCATGGCGCGCTCAAGCTCTCTATCTCTTTCAACCCTCTTTCTAAAATTATTGAAGTCTATCTGCATCCTTGCCAATATATTCCGATAGTTATCCACCAGATTCCGTAACTGTTCTTTCTCATCCTCAAGCTCCCTAACTTTTTCAAGGAGCCTTACATATTCCTTTTTCGTTGGCTTTCCACGAATCACCCTCATTCTAACCGAGATCCCCCTTCCAGATCCTCCAAAAGAGCGGTCATCGTTCTCATCACAGATATCACTTTTTTATAATCCATGCGCGTGGGACCAACTATACCCAACACCCCCATGATCTTACCGCCAATATTATAGCTCGCGGTAACCAAACTGCACTCTCTCATTCTCTCTATGGGATTTTCTTCACCAATAATTACCCTTATATCCTTGCCTCTCGAAAGTTCAGTAAGCATCTTTGCCATAAACTCCTCTTCCTCGAGCACCTCAAGTATTATTCTCATTTTCTCAACATCCTTGAACTCAGGGAGCTTCAAGATATTCGTTCTCCCCCCAAGATAAATCTTACCACTGAACTTCTCTTTTATCTCCTGAAGCGCCTGAGCAGCCTTTAAGCAAACTCCACGATATTCCTCAAGTCTCCTTAAAAGCTCTTGAACAAACTCCTCATTAAGGCTACCCAGGGTTCTTCCGCTTAGCTTTTCATTTATATATCTACCAAGCTCTTCAAGCTCATCCTCACCCATGCTCCCTTTCAGCGGAATAAGCTTATGATGGACCCAACCACCTTCGGTAATTATCACCATAAGGGCGTGCATAGAATCCAATCTAACAAGTTCTATCTTTTTTATCACGCTTTCTCGCGAACGAAGAGCAACCACTATGCTCAGATAATCGGTTGTTTTAGAAAGAAGCTTGCCAATCCTCCTTAAAAGAGACTCTATCTCTTCTCGAGCCTCATTTATAAAATCCTTAAACAGTTTCTCATCGATCGTAAATTTCTCTTCTTTACCGCTACTCCTTAGAATGGTATTCACATAATATCTATAGGCTTTGCTCGTTGGCACCCTGCCTGCTGAAGTATGAGGTTGATAGAAATAGCCCATCTCCTCAAGATCAGCCATCTCATTCCGAATAGTAGCCGGACTTAACGATGGGAAATACTTCTTGGAAAGCGTCCTTGAACCTATAGGCTCAGCATTATCTATATAATCTTTAACAACTGCAAGCAGTATTCTTTTCTGCCTTTCGGTAAGCATACACATCACCTCTTTAGCACTCTCTCATAGCGAGTGCTAAGAGCCATTAAGAAAAATTAGCACGAAGGTCAAATTTTGTCAAGCCGAAAATACCATTTTTGAAACCTCATGATCAAGAAGCCATTTCTTCAAATCTACTCCCGCTGAGAACCCTCCAAGCTTTCCATCGCTCCTTACAACCCTATGACATGGGATAAACAAAAGATGACGATTCGCTCTCATCATGCTTCCCACAGCCCTTGGAAAAGTCGAAGCTTTTCTTGCAAGCTCACCATAAGATATGGTTTTGCCGGGGGGAATACCTCTCAATATAGAGTACACTCGAATAGCAATCTTAGAGAGCCCACTTAGGTCTAAAGGATAGCAGAGACTCATGTCCTTACCATTGAAATACGAGTCCAAAATGCTCTTTAAACTCCTATCATTTAAAGGACTCCCTCGCGGTACCTCTGAAAATGAACAGGAGAAAATTCCCCTTGGAGAGAGCTTTATTATGAGATATCCCAAGGGAAAAGGATAAAAGTTAATCGTTGGTTTTCACAACCTCCTCTATCGTCTTCAGGCCAAGCACCTTTATTGCAACTATTCCTCCAAGAATTACGGCTATATAATCCGTAAAAAATCTCCACAGAATTGCCATAACCCCCGTCATATGGACCGGCATAACATATCTAAAAAGAACAGCTCCTCCCCCTTCAGCGACCCCGCTTCCGCCCGGTGTGGGAACGAAATACAAAAGAAAGAGAAAGACCGCCTGTATCATTAAAACCTTAGCCAAATCAAACTCCATACCTACTCCCCACATCAGGAAAGGTAGAGCAAGGAAACTAACAAAGAGCTGAAAAAAGCTATAAATTACCGCAATAAAAAGCCTTCCTTTCCCTTCACCAAAAAAGACCCTAAAGTTCTCATTATACAGATCTATCTCCCTATAAACCCTTCTTAAGACCTCTATTGATCCCTTTTTCCTAAAAAGTCCCAGTTTTCCCAGGAAAAGCACGATAGAGCTACTCCATCGCTTTATAACTTGGGGCTTCTTGAGGCTAATAAAGATTATTATCCATACAAATATTAGAAAGATCACAACATAAAGCATCATCCCCCTAAGGAAGCTATTCTCAAGTATCTCCGGATGGGTAAACGCTATCATGGGTCCCGCAAAGCTCAAAATAACGAGAGTTATCAAGGTTCTCATCAATGTAACCGCAAAACCCTTACCGATGGGTAAACCGCTTCTGTAAAGCATATATATTTGAAATGGTCCTCCTCCGCTCTGAAGTGGAGTAACTGCACAACCGAAATAATTTATCCATACCAAAGCTAATCCCTGAAAGAAGGAAATATCTCCCCCAGCAGCACGTGTAAGCTCCCTTAATCTTAAGTAATCAAAAACCCAAGATAGAAAAACCCAGAACAGCGCGAGGAGCAAATGTGAGGCTTTTATCCTGAAAAGCATATGTATAGTCTGCTTCTCAATGGTAAAAACTATAACGAGGAAAGCAGCTATGAGGGTTATAAGAAGAAAGATAAATATTCCCCGCCTGAGGGAACCGCCTTTCATAAAGGAAAAAACTCCCATGCGAGTATTATATCACATCTTTCACCGCTTCTAAAGCAAAGTAATCCCCCCAAATAAGACTCTCACCTATTCCCCTCCTCCAGTGATAGTGATAACACCCTCCCTTAATGAAACCCTCCCAGTTTTTATCCAAGGCGAGATATCTCTCCCTAAGAGAGGTCTCAAGCGCTTTTCTCCAAGAGGAAAACTCACCATTAAATGAAGCTAAAACCTTAAGGAAAATAGCCCCCGCGGAGGTATCCTTGATGCCATCGCGAGCATGAAAATCCCACGGAGGCACACCGTCATCACACACGCTCTTAAGAGCATATCTTAATATTCTCTGAGACGCTTTAAGGAAGACATCATTTCCCGTATGCCGATAAGCCTCGAGAAACCCTAAGGACGCCCATGCGGCTCCTCTTGACCAGCAGCTTGAGGAGCTCAGCCCCTGTCCCGCCAAGGGGCCATTCTTAATGGAAAAGATGTGGTAAGTTGAACCATCTTCCCTTAGGAGAAGCTCCATGGATGTGAGGGTATGCCTCTCTGCAACCTCAAAGAAAACGGTTCTTCCGGTCTCCCTACCTGCCCACCATAAAAGCTTTATAGAGGTGAGCGTATCCACCGCCAACTTATCGTTCTCAGGATAATCCATGGGAATAAACTCTTTCTCTTCATCAAAGATGGAAACCAATCTTTCCGCTTCGGCTAAAATTCTTTTCTTCAACCGGCTCGAACCAGTTTCAAGATAAGCGGGGACAAAGGAAAAGAAAAACAGAAAGCCAAGGTTATGATTTAATGGATAGTTTCTCTCCTCAAGCCCTTTAAGGAGACTTAGCGCCCATTTTCTAAAGAGCTTTATCCCACTTCTTTTAAAAAGAGCAAGCAAAAACCCCACAAAGAATCCGAGATCCCAAAAATCGGGATGATACAGTGGCTTTAACCACCACTTACCCCGTACCGTATAGCTCGGGTACCCCTTTCTGATCTCGCTTCGGCTCAGCAGCTTTTCCATTTTTTCCAGAAGCAGGGGCCTTCACCTCCTGAATCTTTTAAGAACCTTAAAAACTCTATCAACAACAAATTCGAACTCCTCTTCGGCCATGTCAGGATAGAGCGGTAAGGTTATCTCGCTTTCCGAAACAGCCTCAGTAACTGGTAACTCTCCTTTCTTAACCCTCAACGTTTTATGGTAATAGGGATGAAGATGAACTGGCGGAAAGTAGTGAACGCTTACCCCTACTCCCTCATCCTCCAAAGCTATAGCAAAGTCATCACGAGAGCACTTGAGCACCCTTAAGTTTAGCCTCAAAGGATATATATGGTAAGACGATCTTACATGCTCCTTAACTACTGGAGTTATGAAAGCCTCCTCTCTGGAAAAAGCCAAATTGTACATCTCAAACCACTTTTTTCTTCGGTCAATCATCCCCTTAGCTTTAGAGAGCTGAGCCAAACCTATCGCAGCCTGAACATCCGTAAAGTTATATTTATATCCGAGCTCTGTAGCAAAGTACCTCCAGCGATACCTATCGTTGGGATGATGTATCCCATGATGCGACAAGAGACGGATCTTCTCTATGAGCTCTCCTTTTCCACAAACGAGTCCTCCCTCACCAGTCGTTATAGGCTTATTAGGATAAAAGCTAAAAACGGTTAGATCTCCCAACCCTGCGCTTCCTATCATTCTTCCTCGATAGGAAGCTCCAAAAGCATGAGCTGCATCTTCAACGATATAGAGATTATATGAACGAGCAATAGCGCTAAGCTCACTCATCTCACAGGGATGACCCCCAAAATGGACGGGGAGTATGACTTTGGTGCGGGGAGAAACCTTCATAAGAACGTCTTTTACAGAGATATTTAAAGTTTCCGGATCTATATCAGCGAAAATTGGCTTAGCTCCAACGTAAAGAATAGCCTGAACTGTGGCTATAAAGGTCAAGGAAACGGTTATTACCTCATCCCCCGGTCCCACCCCAAGAGCCAAAAGAGCTAAGTGGAGCCCTGCAGTCGCAGAAGAAACCGCAACGCAATTTGCAGCCGAGAGATACTCCGCACACTTTTTCTCAAACTCCTCGGTTAGATTCCCACGAGTTAGCCATCCACTTTTTAAAACATCGCTTACCCCATCTATCTCCTCATGATCAATCGAAGGCTTAAAAAGTGGAACTCTTCTCACTCGAGATCTTCCCAACGAATACTCTCCCCCTTTACTAAACTCCTTCTTGTTCTCCTTCCAAGCACATTCACCATTTCTTCTACACCTATGCCATGCCTGGGTCTAAGAGCAACAAGCATCCCTCTCTCTATGATGCTTCCCGCAGGAATATCCACAGCGGCTTTCAAACCCCTTCTTCCCTTAATCCTAAATTCCGCTTCACATGGCATTGGTTCCTTCCTACCAGTGCCTAACATCTTTTCTATCTTTCTTATCTTCTTAACCATCTCAGAAAACTCCTGAGGGGTTAGCGAATGAATGTGATCTGGACCTGGAAGAGCCTTATCAAGCGTAAAATGCTTCTCTATTACAGAAGCACCTATCGCAACCGCAACCAGTGCAGCCTCCATACCTAAAGTGTGGTCTGAAAAACCAACCGGCAAGAAGAAATGCTCCCACAAATCATTTATAGCCCTCAAGTTTACCTCATCATCAGGCACAGGATAGCAGGAAACGCAGTGAAGAAGCACAACCCTATCGTTTTCCTCACCATATATGCTTTCCAACGCAGAAGATATCTCCGATAAATTCGCCCCACCCGTTGAAAGAAAGACGGGCTTCCACTTCCTGGCTACCTCGCTTATCAGCTCAAAATTTGTAATATCCCCGGAAGCTATCTTATAGGCAAGAACCCCTATATCCTCAAGAAGCTCCACTGCCTCAAGATCGAACGGTGTTGCCATAAACACTATGCCTTCTTTTTCTGCCTCCCGAGCGAGCTCTTTCCAAACGTCTTCAGAAAGTTCATGTTTCTTAAAAAGCTCAAATTCGGGAGTTCCCTCCTCAACTAAATTCTCCGCATGAAATATCTGGAATTTAACCGCATCTGCCCCGCTCCTCGCAGCCTGCCTAACGAGTTCCTTAGCAAGATCCGGATCTCCATTATGATTTATCCCAGCCTCCGCGATCACGAAGCAGGGAGCCCCCTTACCAACGAGTCTTTTGCCCACCTTTATCATAATTATTCCACCTCTCATCGACCTCAAACTTGCTTCTCTGACTAATATGAGCATTAATGGAAACGAGCTCGGGATGATTATCCATAAAATCGACTATCTCGTCCACACCCCAAAGCTTTCCATCGCCCATATTATTAAAAATTATCCTCAGAAGCTCGAAATCCTCAGGATAATCCACCGTTAACCTGATATTCTCCCTCCTATGCCGTTTCTCCGCATTAAGATAAACAATCTTAAAGACGGCAGGATTTTCATTTATATACGGCGTTACATGCTCCCTCTGATAGGGCTCTTTTGCCTCTTTATATGCCCTTTTAAGGGCTTTAAAGGATATAACTTCTGCCCCGAGTCCCAAAGGCAATCCAACACATCCAACATAATCCGCCTTCTCAGAAATAGCTTTAAGGATCGCTTTATCCATATACTCTGGATCGGTCAAAGGGTTATCAGCGGTAATTCTAACGATATAGTTGGCACCAAGAAAACAACCAACCTTATAAAACCTATCGAGAACATCTATGGGATGCCCTCTAAAGACCTGATATCCGTTTTCCCTCAATATCCTAACTATAGGTTCATCTTCCGGGAGGAAAGATGTCGCTACCATAAAAAGATCCACCCTTCTTGAAAGGCGAAGCCTTTCAAGAAGATGCATTAAGAGAGGTTTTCCATTCAATGGTGCTAAAACCTTTCCAGGGAAACGCTTTGAGCCCATGCGAGCCTGAATTATACCAACTATCCTCACAATGTATTACCTCCCCGGGGCTTCTTAAAGAAAACCGGCTCATTATAACAGCTCATATATAGCTCTTCGAAATCACTAAAAGGAGATATAGTCTCCCCTTTCGCCAGGGCTATACTCCATCGCACAAAGTCTGCTCCTGAGGCTATGGTCAAAGCAATACCTCCTGAAAATCTCGGATTTATCTCTGTAAAGAAAATTCCCCTTTCTCCCCATATGCACTGAATATTAACGGGTCCCAAAGGTCCAAGAGCATCGCAAATCCTTCTCCCCCACTCAATTAGTTCAGGAGATTTCACGGTTCTCCCCCTTACGGAAACCCCCTCGCTTATCGTTATTCTCTCTCGAGGAACTACGGATATAACCCTTCCAGCCATATCAACGAAAGCATCTATGGTAAACTCTCTCCCCTCAACAAATCTCTGAGCTATATAATCGCCACCGATTCCCTCAGGAATAACCTCGCCTTTCTCAAGGTAAAGCACTCCTCTACTCCCTCTACCAAATCTTTTCTTCAGAACGAGCTTAAATCCAACCTTTTCTCCCTTAAGATCGTCAACCTGAATCGTCTCCGGTGTGGGAATCTCTCTCTCCTTAAAAAAACGATAGGTCTCCCACTTATCGTTACAAAGGGATACTACCTCGGCTGGGGAAACGAGAGGAAATACCCCCATCTTAAGAAGATCATCTTTAAGCGAGGCAACAACGGAAAGGTCATCATCCGTTGTGGGAACCACCATGTCTATTTCTTCAGTCCTTACAATATCAAGCAAAAAACTTGGAAACTCAGAGCTGTTTGTGAGAGGAGCTCTATAAAAAAAATCAGCCAGATATATGGCTGGCGAAAGGGGATCTATATCCGTAACGTAAACTATGGCTTCCCTTTTAAAGCTTCTAACCAACACCACCTTTCTCGAGGCGGAAGTTATAAGCACCTTCATTATCTATCACCCACTTTGCAGCTTCCAGAAAATCTCTTGCCACAAAAACCGGAGATAAAGCCTTGACCTTTTCGGGCATATACTCATAAAAGCCTAAACCATATCCTGTTAAAACAAGTATGCCTGGGCACCCCACCCTCATTGCGAGCTCCAAGTCAACAAGCTGATCCCCAATGATCACCGATCTTGAAAGATCTATTCCGAGTTCTTTGACAGCCCTTTCAACCATGCCCGTGTTAGGTTTCTTACACGGAACATCTCTTACAAACGGGCAGTAATATATAGCATCTATCGTCGCACCCTTTGCCCACAGAAGCTCCATCATCCTCATGTTCACAAGGTGAAGCACCTCATGCGTATAATATCCGCGTTCAATCCCCCCTTGATTCGTTATTACCACTATCCGCCAGCCAGCCTTCCTGAGAAGTCGAAGGGCATCAGCTACCCCTGGAAGAAGGCGAACCCGCGCTGGATGATTTATATAACCCAGATTATCAAGTATAGTTCCATCCCTGTCTATAAAAAGCGCTTTAACCATGCGCTTCAATGCCTCGTCTGCTGAGCCAAAGAGAGAAGATAATCTGCTACCTTCTCCCATCTCTCTAGCGTTGGAGCTATTTCATAAGCAAGAAGATCCGAGAGCCTTATAAAATCCCTATCTTCAAGGACACTCGAGATCTCGCTCATCTTTTCTATAAGCTCATCCCTCTCCTTATCAAAATCTATTTCCTTGTATTCGCTCCACTCTACACCAAGAATAACCGCCGTATACTCAAAAACCTTAATAAGCCACCCTAAACCCTCAACTGCTTTAGGAAGCAACCCTAATCCCTTCTTAAATTCACCAACGCGAAATAGCGAAGCTATATCCTTAAGCCCCCCAACAAGCTTAGGAAGATAAAGGCGCAAATCCCCTAAGGATTCTTTTACAAGATCCCTGACGCTCTTGGTTATGAAGGATATCTCTCGCGCACCACTTAAGTCCATCTCTCCAAGCTTCTTTTCATCTACTGGTCTTCCATCCACCTCTACCTTCATCACAACCCTGCCGCTTTTTTTCACTTCTTCCTCGACCCTGGAAACTATCTCTTTAATCCCCAAATCCTCAAGATCAATACGCTCTTCTTCATCAATGAAAACTTTCACGAAGCTTCATTCCTCCTTCTTTTTAACCTCCAAGTTTAGCAACTTGCGATGTCAGCCACGCACTTTGAGCCTGCATTTTACTAAGCGCTTCCTCCATAGCGGTAAACCTCTGCCACAGTGAGAACTCCTTTGCCGCTAACGTTTCCTCAAGCTCCGCCTTTTCTTTCTCAAGACGTGCGAGCTCCTGGTCTATGCTACCCCCGGTCCCTGCCTCCGATAATATTATTCCTCCCCATCTCGTATAGCTATAGAGAATATCTTTTATCCTTCGCGCTATCCCCCAGTAATCTTTATTCTCAGCATCTCCAACATAGGTAGCCTTAACCGTTGAACCAGGCGATGGTGCCTTGCCTATAAGTATCTTTCCAATATCATAGTCAAGACTGTACTCACCAACATCCGGTGTACCAGAAACGAGCGTGTATTCCGTTCCGTTAACCTTAAGATGCGGTGGTTGCTCCGTCGAAACAGGCGGAGTTGAAACATAATAAATCGCTCTTCTTGAGGCGGAACCCCTCTCCTGAACCTCAGAAGCGCTCAAGGGCGTGCTGTACACCGCAACCTCGTCTATTATACCATTAAAAGGATTTTTAACACCATAATTATTCGCAGAGCCTATAGTTAGACTCTGAGCATTTGTCTGAGCAGATCCGCTCCCATCTCCAACGGTCCAGCTTCCCGAAACAAGCGTGTTGTTAACCCTTATGCTTATCGAATCCCCATCCCCAAAGCTGAAACCAACCGCTATATGATACCAATTACCACTTGATATAGAAGCGAGACTGGTCTCATAAACGTGTTCGGTTCCTCCCGAATCAACGTAGAAAAATTCTACCTCGCTTCCATCAAGCCTCAAGCCATAGTTAGTTCCAGCATCACTTCCCTTAACGAGGATGGTCTGAAGCCCCCCTATGCTCGCAGGCTTAATCCATGCCTCAAGCCCCACCGAGCTTGTGAGATTAAGCGTTGAGCTTGAAGCTATACTAACATAGTCGGAAATTCCATTAAAGGAAAGAGCATAATTTCCATCCTCGAGGCTCCAGGAAGCGCCAACTATATTCGCGGTGTTTCCATTTCCCGAAAAGTCCGATGATATGCTTCCTGCTCCCTCATCGAAGTGCCATAAAGCAGATGGGTTCCCAACTAAGTGCTCGGTAAGCGTATCAGAATCTATATACTGTCCTCCTGCAGCAAACAACCTGTAAACCTTAAGAGGATCCTCTTGCATCACTTCTCTAAACTTATCCTCATCAAATTCGAGATGTCCCTTCTCAGCTTGCTCTATAGCCTCAGCACCTATAGTCCACGCACCAGTGGATATTCCAACCTGGCCTATAATGCTTAAACCTGGAATACCTGGAACCCTTCTAAAGACCTCGTCTCTAAGCTTGTAGAAAAGAAGCCTAAGGCTCGTCTCCTCTCTTAATATTCCCTGTTTCTTTTCATCATCAGTCTGTGGATTTATAACCACCTTTTCAGAAAGATATTTATTTAAAAGATCAATCGTCTTATTATACTGGTCCACAAAATCCTTCACGGCATCAACGGCATCATCAACATCGTAACCTATAGTTAAGCGAGCGCTTCCCGTTCCCCTAAGATAAAGCGTGAGTTCTGGAACCTGTCCTTCGACCGTGTTGCTTGAAGAAACTATACTTACGCCATTAACCTCAACAAGCGCATCCTGCGCGGATTGAAGTATGTCAGCCTTTACCTTAGTATCGGTTAATATACCCACCGATTCTAAGACCTCGCTGGGATCGGCTGTCCCCGATATATTTGCAGAGTCAGTTATAGAAATCGTAGCGGAGCTTCCTGTTTCAGTACTCTCTATAACAAGTCTTCCACCTATTATGTAAGCTTTCACCTTAGCGCTATCTGAGACCGCATTTATCGCATCTTTAACTTCGTTAAGCGAATAGTTATCGCTAACTGTTATAGAAACACCGTTTATGGTAAAGGTATAGCTTCCAGTGCCCGACCCTGTACCTATGGGAGCACTCGGGTCAGAAAAGTAGCTTCCTCCTAATCTTTCTCCGTAAGCAAGCCTAATGACATCCACATCGTATGTCGTTGGTTCGGCATAGTTCGTAGCCCTTCCCGTAACGACACTTTCATCAGAAGACGTAACAGTACGGGAGGTGAAGGTAACAGAAAAGGTGAGATCAGTAACAGTATTATATAGAGAAAGAAGCGAGTTATTTACCTCAAGAAGAGCTTCTTTCTTCCACTGAAGATACTTTATCTTCTCCTCAAGCCTATTTAAAGGCTCTCTCTCTATTTCCATTAACTTCTCCACTATGGAAGAAGTATCTAACCCTGAAACCAAACCTCCAAATTGGATTGGGGCCATTGCCATTTTACCCCCACCTCCCACTTATATATCGGGGAAAATCATCCCTCGCTAAACTTTTTCGTCAAAGAGAAGGCCTAAAAACTCCATCATCTTAGCAACCATGTCAAGTATCTTTTCAGGTGGTATCTCTCTTATAACCTTATTGTTCTTCATGTCAACTACCTTTATCATTATGTCTTTGGTTTCTTTATGAATTTTAAATCTAACCTGGATATCGAAAAGGTCAAGCGTCTTATTAAGCTTTTCAACTGCCTCGTTTATATTCTGCTCTCCCCTAACGATTTTTTTCTGTTCCTCTTGGATTCGCTTTAAGGGTTCCTCAACGGTTGCCTTTTGCTGATGAGCCTCCTTTTTAACGATCTGAGGTGCCTTAAGATCTATATCCATGCTGTTATTCGTTTCTATCCTCATCTTAATCACCCCCTGCTCTCAGGGAGAAAAAGGTAAGGGGGGCTTCCCCCCTTACCTCAATAGCTGCAATACGCTCTGCGGAAGCATATTAGCCTGAGCAAGCATCGCAGTACCAGACTGCAAGAGTATCTGGAGCTTGGTGTAAACCATCATCTCCTGTGCCATATCAACGTCTCTGATTCTGGACTCGGCTGCCTGAGTGTTCTCCTCAGCTACTCTTAAGTTGTTTATGGTATGCTCCAATCTATTCTGGAAAGCTCCAAGCTTAGACCTCTGATTGGAAACCTTATTTATAGCATCTGCTATCTTCGTTATGGCAAGCTCCGCTCCCTCCTGTGTGGTAACGTCTATCTCCGTAAGCCCAAGCCCATCTGTATTCATTGAATCGATGTCTATTCTCATAGTCTCCCCTTGGTTAGCTCCTATATGAAGGTAGAGTGTATTGGAAGTATCAACTCTTATCTCAGCAGCACTTCCCCAGAGATACATGGTATCGGTTGTTTCCCCAGCTGAAGGATCCACATAGGAGAAGGTTTTTTCTGAAGCCCAGGGGGTGTTGCTTCCCTTTATCTCAAACGTAAGTCCTATTCCCCTCTTAGTGTAATCGTAATTCAGGGGAGTATAAACATGCCCATTAATTTTAACCTTATCGAGAGTAATTTTGTATCCCTGTCCTTCAAGAATGAGAGCTTTATCATTAAATATTGCAATGTGATTGCCATTCTCATCCGCAGAGTATACCCTAACTTTTACATTAACACCAGTCGTAGAGCGAGCTCCTATAACGGTAGTATCAAGTATCCCGTTTCTATCGGTATAAGCAAAACCTATGTTGTTCAAAGCATATGTCTGGGTAGTCGTTTTATCATTATTAGAATCGAGTCTATAGTTATCATTAGACACGTTAGAGTAAAGTATTATCTTATTATTGGGATCTGGCGTGGTCTGTATTAGCCTCAAGCGGGCCTCTCCTTTGCTTCCACCGGTCGCAACAACTTCAGCCCTCACGCCAGTAGTAGAGCTGTAGTTATTAATCTGATTTGCAACCGAAATCAAGCTATCCAACGTATAGCCGACATCTTTAAGCTTTATCCAGGTTCCGTTTATGTTGATCTTATCTCCATCTATGAAATCATTGCTAAAGGTACCCGATGTCTCATAGCCTCCCTCAAGCCAACGCTCATTAGCATCTCCACCACGCGTTATTTGACCTATCGCGCTGTTGCTCTCTGAAAGAGACACAACATTCCAGTTAGACGCTCCATATGTAGCACCGGTCGCTCCGCCAGCAAATCCCAAAGCAACGACAAGACTCGCACTTGAGTGAGCCAAGTTTATCCCAACGCCAGGCTGAGCCTCTATGAGCCTTATTCTCCAGGCATGAGCGCTCGTTCCTATGCTCACCTGAACCGCTTCTGCAACAACACCGGTAAGATTGGCCTTGGAATTTATAAGATTAACTACATCCTGAATGCTATCGGTATTATTAACCTGACCTACATAGACGTTATTTATAAAGAGTGAGCCACTCGTAGCTGTCATAACAATTTGGTCGCTCGTATTGGCAGTGCTTATTTGAGCACCAACCGCCCCAGTTCTCATACCAAAACCGAGATCCTTTAAGACCTGATCGTCACCAGAAAGCTGAATCACATTTGAAGTTCCAACATCAAGCTGAACAAGCTCGAGATGATAGATATTAGAATTATATGGATCTTGTACCTTCTTAGCTTCTACGTTGGTTTGATCCCTAACGGCATTTATCTTGTCTATAATATACTGAAGCTTGTCAGATGCATTGTTATACTCATCAGAATCAAAATGAACCGCTACACCATTGATGTAGATATTCCCCGTGTGAAGAATCATATTAGTACCACCGCTCGAGTCAAAGGCGGTTCCACCGTAGAGCTTAGCCACATCAGCAGCTTGATATATAGCAACCTGATACTTGCCAGCCTCAACACGACTGTCAGCGCTCATGTTCTCAATTGTGGCATCTCCTCTAACCTTCGTTATGTTGTAAGAAAGCTCTCCCGTTAAAAGCTTCTTCGTGTTAAACTGCGTGGTCTCCGCTATCCTATCGATCTCAGCACGAAGCTGATCTATCTCCTTCTGTATTTGCTGACGATCATATGCAGTGTATGTATCGTTTGCAGCCTGGTTGGCAAGCTCATTCATTCTTTGAAGAATTGAATGAACTTCATCTAAAGCACCCTCAGCGGTCTGAATAAGGGAAATACCATCCTGAGCGTTTCTCACGGCTTGGGACAATCCCCTGATTTGTGTTCTCATCTTTTCGGAGATGGCAAGTCCAGCAGCGTCATCAGCAGCTCGATTGATCCTTAAACCAGAGGATAACCTCTCTAACGCCTTATTGAGGCGACTCTGAGTAATGAGGAGATTACGATAAGCATTAAGGGCAGGAATATTGTGGTTAACAATCATCCTTTCTCACCCCTTCCCTGGAAAATTCCTGCGGGGAGCATCCCTGTCTCCCCCATCTTTTCCCTTCCTTTTCCTTTCCACCCCTTCCTCGAGGGAAAGTTATATGTTTACTCTCTTCTAAAAGTTTTCTCCACCACCTCCTTTTCAAAAAACAATATAAGGACAGCTCCTTTCCTTGCTGCCCCTTTTCCTTTTGGGAATCCCTTCCCCGTCAAACCACCTCCATGTGAATATGCAGTTTTATCCATTGCATATTATACTACCAAAACCAAAGGAAGGGAAGGGGTACTTAAAATTTTTTAAAACTTTTAAATCGAAAGGGCAATAGGGGAGGAAGCGCCCCCGCAGGGGCACCCCTCCCCTTCCTCCCTTCTAATGTTTAAGCTTATCTCAGAAGCTGTAAGACGCTTTGAGGAAGCATGTTAGCCTGAGCAAGCATCGCAGTGCCAGACTGCATGAGGATCTGAAGCTTGGTAAACTGCATCATTTCCTGTGCCATGTCGACATCCCTGATTCTGGACTCAGCTGCCTGAGTATTCTCCTCAGCTACCCTCAGGTTCTTTATGGTATGCTCAAGGCGATTCTGAAAAGCTCCGAGCTTAGCGCGCTGATCGGAGACCTTGTTTATGGCATCGGTGAGCTTCGTAAGAGCGAGCTCGGCACCTTCATGAGTTGTAACGTCAAGCTCCGTCAAACCAAGTCCATCGGTATTGAGAGAATCTATATCTATCCTCATTATCTCACCCTCATTAGCACCTATGTGGAGATAGAGACTCTTGTCCGTCTTCACCCTTATCTCAGCAGAGCTACCCCACAGATAAACCGTATCTGTCGTATCACCAGAGGAAGGATCTATGTAAGAGAAGGTTTTTGCAGTAGCCCATGGATGATGGCTTCCCTTGATCTCAAAGGTTAAGCCAACGCCTCTCTTAGTGTAATCATAGTTAAGGGGAGTATAAATGTGATTGTTTATCTTCATCTTGTCAAGCGTAACCTCGTATCCCTTACCCTCTATTATAAGCGCTTTATCATGGAATATCGCTATGTGATTTCCATTCTCGTCAGTTGAGTAGACCCTCACTTTTACATTAACTCCTGTTGTAGCGCGCGCCCCCCTGACGGTCCAATCAAGGATATAGCTTTCATCCTCATCACTGAACCCGATATTCTCCAGCGCATAAGAAGTAGTGGACGTAATATTTCCAGTATTAGGATCTATCTTCTTATCATTGCTTTCGACAGAAGCACTCGGATCTATGCCCACATCGGAGTAAAGTATTATCTTGTTACTGGGATCAGGAGTTATCTGATACAATCTCAAGCGTGCTTTCGCATCAGCAGCTCCGGTAGTAACGACCTCAGCTTTTACTCCTGTTATATTCGAGAAGGAGTTTATTCTCGCCGCAACTGAGACAAGAGAGTCAAGCTGTAAGCCTATGGTATCGTCTCTTAAAGTTATCCAGGTTCCGTTTATCCTTATGCGATCACCATTCGTAAAATCAGTTGAGAAATACCCTGTTGTTACATCTTCCATACCTTCAAGCCAACGCTCGTTTGAGTCTCCACCTCTCCTTATTATGTCTATATTTGAATTGGTCTCCCCGAGCGATATCACATCCCAGCTTGTAGCAGTATAAGCTGCTCCTCCCAAAAATCCAAGCAAGCTGACAACATTCTGGGAAGAATGAGCCAAATCTATACCCCTACCGGGCTCAGCCTCTATAAGCCTTATTTTCCACTGATGGGCATTTGTTCCTATGCTCACCTGAACCGCTTCTGCAACAACACCGGTAAGATAAGCCTTGGAGTTTATCATGCTAACCACATCCTGAACAGTATGGCTGTTGAAATTAACCTGCTCTATGTAGATGTTATTTATGAAAAGAGAACCGCTTCCTGTAGCAACTGGTGAGAGAACATCACCCGTGGTCGTGCTTATTTGAGTTCCAACCGCACCGGTCCTCATACCAAAACCAAGATCCTTCAACGTCTCATCATCGCCAGAAAGCTGTATCACGTTCGAAGTCCCAACATCAAGCTGAACAAGCTTGAGATGATAGATGTTAGAATTATATGGATCCTGTACCTTCTGAGCTTCCACATTGGTCTGATCCCTAACGGCGTTTATCTTGTCTATAATATACTGAAGCTTGTCAGATGCATTGTTATACTCATCAGAATCAAAATGAACCGCAACCCCGTTAATGTAAACGTTACCAGTATGCAATACCGTATTGGTATTACCATTAGCATCAAAAGCTGTGCCTCCTATAAGTTCCGCGACATCAGCGGCTTGATAAATAGCCACCTGGTACTTGCCAGCCTCAACTCGGCTGTCAGCGCTCATGTTCTCAACAGTAGCATCTCCTCTAACCTTCGTTATGTTGTAAGAAAGCTCTCCCGTTAAAAGCTTCTTCGTGTTAAACTGCGTAGTTTGCGCTATTCTATCGATCTCAGCACGAAGCTGATCTATCTCCTTCTGTATTTGCTGACGATCATATGCAGTGTATGTATCGTTCGCAGCCTGGTTGGCAAGCTCCCTCATCCTCTGCAAGATCGCGTGAACCTCATCCATTGCGCCTTCAGCAGTCTGGATGAGGGAAATACCATCCTGAGCGTTCCTAACAGCCTGGTGAAGACCTTTGATCTGTGTTCTCATCTTTTCGGAGATAGCAAGTCCAGCAGCATCATCAGCAGCTCGATTGATCCTTAAACCAGAGGATAATCTTTCAAGCGACTTAGATAAAAGGCTTTGCGTAATGGTCAGATTACGATACGCATTCATTGCGGGAATATTGTGGTTAACTATCATCTTTCCTCACCCTCCTTGGTTCCAGAGGTTTTACGCCTTAAGCCTCCCTGCTCAAGGCGCTGAGCCTTCCGGTGGCTCTTAAAGCAAAGCATCCGTGCCTTAAAGCTTAAACCTTATTAAGATCCCCCAATTCTTCCCCCAACATCACCTCCTTCTTCCACTATCTATATCGGAAGACAAACCACTAACTTTAAGGGAGGAAGGAAAAATTTTTAATAAACTGAGAGTACAACTTCTCATACTCTTCAACCGTCTTAGCAAAGGAAAAATCCCTTACAATTCTCTCACGCGCCAAATACCCAATTTTACAGGACCTGTCGGGATTCTCAAAAGCCTCCTTAAGCGCCTTTAATATTTCCTCAGAGCTTACCTCCTTTATAATTATAGCATATTTACCCCCGCAAACGAGATCACGCAATCCCTCAACATTCGTTGAAGCACAAGGAACTCCAAGCGCCATCGCCTCCATTAGCGCAGATCCGAGTCCCTCGCTCCTACTCGGAAAGACAAAAAGATCAGAAGCTTTGATCAGAGGATAAGGATCCTTAAGATATCCAAGAAATTTCACTCTTCCCGCCGCTTCCAAGGAAGCTTCCTTAACCTTCCTGAAATAGCTTTCCTCTCTCACGGGACCGACTAAGAAAAGATAGGCGTCAACTCCCTCCCTAAGGAAAAGAGAAAATGCTTTGACAAGCTCAAGCGTGCCTTTTCTCTCAGATATTCCTCCAAGGGATGAAACCCAGAAAGTTTCCTTCGGAATCTTGTATCTCTCGCTCAAAATCCACCTAAGTTCCTCTTTAGAGGGATAACGATCCCCTATATATAGCCCAGGCCATATAACGGAGGTTTTCTCAACGCTCACTGAATACGGCAGGGATCTTAAAAATGCCTCCCTATAACCGTAGGAAACAAAGCATATATGATCAACCTTAAGCAAAGCCCAGTTATCCCAGA
>JAGHDO010000027.1 GCA_021159885.1 Synergistota bacterium
AATACTTTTAGAAATGGGGGTATTCTAATGAATTTGCAATTTGTAACAGACAAGAAGGGCAATAGAATAGCTGTAATTTTACCCGTGGAGGAATATAAACGGATTTGCGAGGAGTTAGAGGAGCTTGAATCAATACGAGCGTACGATGCTGCTAAAGCATCGAAGGATGAAGTAATACCTTTCGAACAAGCTGTAGAGGAGATAGAAAGATCTCGTAAATGAGCTACCGAATATTTATATTAAGGGGAGTACAAAAGGAACTTGCAAAAATTTTTGGCAAGGATTTTGATCGGATTAAGAAGGCGATTTTTGAACTTGCTGATAATCCGAGACCGGTAGGAAGCACGAAGCTAATTGGTCGTGATGGTTGGAGAATTCGAGTTGGTAAGGTGGTTCCCCAATTTGGACAGTAATTTACTCTTATTTTGCTCACGCCGCAACCTTCCGGTGCTTATCTCCATAATACACCTTATCATGTGCTTTATAGCCAAGCGGGTGGTGAGGCCTTTTGCTGTTGTAATAGCTTACTCACTCCTTGGTAACCTCCTTCAGCTTTCTCAATCCCATCCTTTCCCCCGAATACACCTATCCCACTTGTAGCTCCTCCATAACCTCTCTATTACTATGTTGTCCCTAAACCCTCTCCCCAATGCTTATCTTTACCTTGACATCCTTAAACATCTTGGTAAACATCTTACTTGTAAGCTGGTTTCCCTTGTCTGTGTGGATAAACTTTGGTTTGCCATATCTGGCAAGGGCTTTCCTCGCTGCTTCTACGTGCATCCGCTCATCAAGCGTGTTGCTTATCTCAAGTGCTAGAATTCTATGGGAATACAGGTCCATTATCGCCACTCCATGCGCAAATTCCCCTTTGGCTCTTATGTAAGTTATGTCCGCAGCACACCATACTTAGTTGAACTCCTTAACATTCAGATGCTTCAAAAAGTTGATATGATTTGTTCCTGATATCCTGGTGTTTTTGGGTCCTGGAGCTATGCCCTTGAGCCTCATGAGCTTCGTCAGGCTCCTGACCCTCTTGTGATTCACATTGATTCCCAATTCCCTTTCCAACATCGTCTTCATTTGCCTGTAACCCAGCGTGGAATCCCCTCTATACAGCTCCTCTATCTTCTCTATGAGCTTTATATTCTCCTCCGGCTCATCCTTAGGCTTGTAATACACCCTGCTCCTTAACACCCTCAAGGTTCACACGCTCTTCTTAAGCTCAGTCCAGCAGAAATCCTCCTTTTTCTCAGCATTTCCACCCTTTCCCGCTCGCTCAGTACCTCTTCAATAGTCTGATAAAAAATTCCATTACAGCTCCAGCTATCCTATCTTCTGACAGGTCTTCTCAGGTTCTTTTTGCAGAGCTACTATGTCACTGCCCGTCTCAAAGGGTAAGCCCATCTTCTCTGGAAACTCCTTTTTTCAAGCCCTTACCTGCTGCAGGTGGGCTTCGTATTTCGAGGCTATCTTGTTGATACTTTCGTCTGCTTTGACTGTTTCAAGGGCTACCCTTGCCTTGAATTGAGCCTTGTACTTAGGTCTTCTAGCGATAATGGTTCCTTCCCTGAGTAGTTTATGAATTTCTTACCCTGTCCAAATTTTGGGGTCCACCTCAGCTTAATCTCTTTCTCTTTTACTCTATTTTTCTTTTCTAATTGGGTTGACAGTATACAGGTATAATGATATTATTAGTGTATGATGAGATCGTATGCTAATATGATAGCATTATTTGTAAATGAGGTTGATTATTCAGATATACCTGCTGATATTGTCAAAGCAGCTAAGAAGTGTATTATGGATTGGATAGCTGTAGGATTTGCTGGCTCTGCAACTCCTCTTTCAAAGCAAGTCTTTCAAATGCCTGCAAAGGATACTGAGGAGTCTACCATTTTAGTGTATCCTTTGCGAAAGGGAAATCATTTGTTTGCTTCTTTCTTTAATGCCTTTTTCTCCCATATACTTGAACTAGATGACGTACATAGGGGATCTACGTATCATCCGGGTTCACCAACTATATCAGCTGCATTTAGTCAAGGTGAGAGATTAAGGGTTTCTGGGAAGAAGCTGATAGAGTCCATAGTGCTAGGTTATGAGGTTTCTATAAGGGTGGGGGAATGTTTAGGTGGAAGTCACTACAGGTATTGGCATACTACGGGTACCTGTGGTGTTTTTGGAGCGGCAGTAGCAGGAGCTAAAATGTTAGGACTTGACGCTGAAAAAATTACTTTTGCAATTGGGAACGCAGGAACCCAGTCTTCGGGCCTTTGGCAATTTGTGTTGGATGGGGCTATGACTAAGCCATTACATCCGGCTAAGGCAGCCATGGATGGGTTAATTGCTGCTGATCTAGCCGCTAGAGGGTTCTCGGGGCCGCATAGAATTTTTGAGGGCGAAAAGGGGTTATGTAGGGCGACAACTGATGGAAGCTTTTCACTAGAGAAGCTGGTTAGCGGCCTTGGAGAAACTTGGAAAATAGGAGAGGTTTCATTTAAGCCCTATCCCTGCTGTAGACATATACATTCCTCTATAGATGCAGCTATAAAGGCTTATTGTAAAAGTGCGCTTTCGGTCGATAGCATAGCTAAGATCAACGTCTATACCTATAAAGTTGCTATAGAAACAGCTGGTACGAGATTTCCCAAGTCTATTGAAGAGGCTAGATTTAGTATTCCTTACTGTGTATCTGTGGCTATACTCTGCGGAAAGGTTTCCTTAGCTCACTTTTCTCAACAGTTTCTTGAAGATAAGAATGTAAAAAGGGTATTGGAGAAAGTTAATCTAATTGAGGACGAAAAGTATACTAAGCTCTATCCAAGTAAGTGGGTGTCTAGGGTTGAAATAGTGAGTGATGATGGAGCTACTTATGATTCTATAGTGGAATTCCCTAAAGGGGACCCTGAGAATCCTTTACTTGATAAGGAAATGGAAAGCAAATTTGAAGAACTTTTATTACCCATACTTCCAGAGAAGCATGTAAGAAGATTGAAAGACAAAATATGGAATTTGGAGGAGATAGATGACATCTCCTCTTTTTTTAAGGAGGGGTAGTGATGGGAAGTATTACTCCAGAGTTTCTAAGGGAGGAAATATCTCGTTTGCTCCGGGAGAAGTGTTGTGTAACTATTGCTCCTGACGCAAAGCTTTTGCTTAAGCAAGCATATGATAGGGAAACTTCTCCAGCTGCGAAAAACATCTTAGAAACACAAATTAAAAATGTAGAAATGGCAGAGAAGTTAAAGAAGCCGGTTTGCCAGTCTCCAGGATATGGAACTATATATGTAAGGTTTGGAAAGTGCGCTGATATAGATGGGCTGAAAACAATTTTATCAGAAGAGATATCTAACGCTACTCGAGATGGATTTTTAAGACCAAGTATGGTTCATCCAATCACTCGTAAAAATACAAATGATAACAGTGGAGTAGGTATTCCTAATATGGAATTGTTCTATGAACCGGATCTTGAGTTTATAGATATAATCGTGAGTTTTAAGGGATGTGGATCTGAACTTGGAAACGCTGTGAAAATATTTACGCCTGCCCAAATAGGCAAAAATGCAGAAGGGATAAAGGAATTTATTTTAGATACCGTGATAAAGGCTGGAGCTAAACCGTGTCCCCCTATAGCTCTGGGCATTGGAATTGGTGGTCAGATGGATGTTGCAGCGAGGTTGAGCCGTAAGGCAGTGAGTGTCAGAGAATGGACGGATCGCAACCCTGATCCTTATCTTGCCGATATGGAAGAGGAACTTTTGTCTAGCATCAATAAGCTGGGGATAGGAGCTGGTGGTGTAGGGGGAAAAACGACTGCATTAGCTGTCAAAATAGAAATGGCTTACACTCATACGGCTATATGTCCTGTAGCGGTTAACTTTCACTGCTGGGTAGCAAGGAGGAGCGGTATAAGAATTTATCCTGACTGCACAGTTGAGTACTTGTTTAAGGAAAAGGAAGGTGAGTAACATGGAAAAACACATCATTACTCCCGTTACTTTTGAGGAGATAGCAGACTTATCTGTAGGAGATACGGTGTTTATCACAGGTATTGTTTATACTGCCCGAGATATGGCTCATCTCAGAATTAGGGAGATACTCGAAAATCAAGGAGATTTACCGGAGAACTTTGAGGGAGCAGTTATATTCCATGCAGGACCTGTGGTTAAGAAAGTAAATGATGAGTGGAAAATATGGGTTATAGGTCCTACAACAAGTACAAGAATGGAACCTCACTCAGAGATGGTGGGTAAGCTTGGTGTTAAAGTAATAGTGGGTAAAGGCGGAATGGGGAAGAATACTACACAAGCTCTTAGAAAATATGGCGGGGTTTACTTATTGGCAGCACCTGGGTGTGCTGTGGTCCATAGCGAATCTGTAGAGAAGGTTCTAAGAGTCCACTGGTTGGAAGAACTTGGGGTACCTGAAGCTATATGGGTCCTAAAAGTCAATAATTGGGGTCCTCTTATAGTTGGTATAGATGCCCATGGAAACAATATGTTCACAGACTTAACTAAGAAAGCAACCAGAGTCAAGGATGAAATCCTTAGTGTGAATTATTCCAGCTGAAATGAGGAGGTGTGCAAAGTGGAATATAGAATAGAGAGAGATAGTTTAGGGGAGGTTAAGGTCCCTAAGGATAAGTATTGGGGGGCACAAACGCAGCGTGCTTTGCAAAACTTCAAAATAGGCGAGGAAAAAATGCCCATTGAGGTTATAAGAGCATTTGGTATAGTGAAGAAGGCTGCAGCCATAGCGAATTATAAGTTGGGAGTAATTGATGAGAAAACAAAGAATATAATATGCAAAGTAGCAGATGAGATTATCCGAGGTGAATTGGACGATCACTTTCCGCTTCCTGTATGGCAAACAGGAAGCGGGACCATGACAAATATGAATGTGAACGAGGTTATAAGCAATAGGGCTAACGAGCTTCTTGGGGGTGAACGGGGTAGCAAGTATCCTATCCATCCAAACGACCATGTGAACAAGTCTCAATCTTCTAATGATACTATGCCTACGGCTATGTCTATTGCTGCTACGCTTATGATAGTAAACGAACTTATTCCAGCGCTGAGATCACTAAAAGATACATTTGCACAGAAAGCAGAGGAGTTTAAAGATATAATAAAAGTTGGTAGAACTCATTTACAGGATGCTACGCCACTTACGCTTGGACAGGAGTTCTCTGGATATGTAAGTCAGCTAGAACATGGGATAAGAGCCATTGAGAATGCTCTACCTCACTTAAAGGAACTTGCGCTTGGAGGAACGGCTGTAGGAACAG
Source organism: Synergistota bacterium (assembly GCA_021159885.1). Lineage (NCBI taxonomy): Bacteria > Thermotogati > Synergistota > Synergistota bacterium. Next base: position 5,285 of record JAGHDO010000027.1, read on the forward strand.
GACTTAATTCACCAGAGGGTTTTGATACATTGGCAGTGGAAGAGATATCTAAAATGACTAATATAGATTTTATTCCTGCTCCCAATAAATTTGAAGCAATAGCTGCACATGATGCTATTGCTGAGGTTAGTGGGGCCTTAAAAACGGTTGCAAATAGCCTGCACAAAATAGCCAATGATATAAGGATTCTAGCATCGGGGCCTCGTTGCGGTATTGGTGAGATAAGAATACCTGCAAATGAGCCTGGAAGTTCTATCATGCCCGGTAAGGTTAACCCCACCCAATGCGAGGCTCTGACGCAGGTTTGCTGTCAGGTGGTAGGAAATGATGTAACGATAAATATGGCTGCTTCTGGACTAGGGCTTGAGCTGAATGTGTACAAACCTGTCTTGATATACAATCTCTTGCAATCCATAAGGCTTCTGACAGACGCTTGCAATTCTTTCAATAGGAATCTTGTTAGGGGTATCGAACCAAACCTCAATAAGATAAAGGAGTACCTCGAAAACGACCTTATGCTTGTGACGCCACTTGCACGTGCTATAGGTTATGATAAGGCTTCTGAAATAGCCCATTTAGCAGATAGAGAAGGGCTTACCCTTAAAGAAGCTGCGGTAAAACTTGGGTATGTCAGTCCGGAGGAATTCGATCGTATTGTTGACCCGTCTAAGATGATTGGCCCTTATAAAGTAAAAGGAGGCTAGGATGATGGGTAAAAAAGCAGATGTGGAAGCTCTCTTAAAAAAGGCAGAAAAGCCTTCCATGGATGCTATAAGGTTGTATCCTCTGTATGAGGGGAAGATTCAGATTGCCCCAAAGGTACCTATAAGGGATTTTAGGGACTTTGCTGTGTGGTATACACCTGGGGTTGCTGCTCCGTGCAAGATCATAAGAGATAACAAAAAGCAGGTTTATAAATATACTAATAAAGCTAATGTTATTGCTATAATTTCAGATGGAACCAGAATACTAGGCCTTGGGAACATAGGACCAGAAGCTGGTTTACCTGTGATGGAAGGCAAAGCCCTACTCTTTAAGTACCTAGGCGGAGTAGACGCTATACCTTTATGTATAGATACAACAGATATAGATGAGATAGTATCTTTCTGCAAATGGATATCTCCTTCTATTGGAGGTATAAACCTCGAAGATATAGAAAGCCCAAAGTGTTTTTATCTTCTAGATAGGTTAAAGAAGGAGCTTTCTATACCGGTGTTTCATGATGATCAGCAAGGTACAGCAGTAATTACATTGGCAGCACTTACCAATGCCCTTCGAGTTGTAAATAAGGATATAGCAAAGGTCAAAATAGCTCTTATAGGTATGGGCGCTAATACTGCAAATCTTAGACTTATACTGAAAGCTGGAGCAAGACCGGAAAATGTTATTGCATGTGATATTAACGGTATCTTAGGTAGACACAATGCTGATAATTTTGAGAGAAGAGATCCGAGACATTATTTTGCCATGATTACCAACCCTGAAGGTAAAAAAGGTGGCATAAAGGAGGCCATAGAGGGAGCTGATGTATGTATAGCGTTTTCTAAGCCAGGGCCCGGCACTATAAAACCGGAATGGATAAAATCTATGGCAAAAGACGCTATTGTCTTTGCTTGTGCAAATCCTGTACCTGAAATATGGCCGTGGGAGGCAAAGGAAGCAGGGGCAAGAGTCGTTGCCACTGGTAGAAGTGATTTCCCAAACCAGGTGAATAATTCTTTGGGTTTCCCTGCTATATTTAGAGGTGCTTTGGAAGTTAGGGCTACCGAGATAACAGATGAAATGTGTATAGCTGCAGCTAATGCAATAGCTGACTTTGCATTCAAGAAGGGGCTCCACGAAGATTATATTGTACCTACCATGGATGATGAAGAAATGTACGTGGAGGAAGCCATAGCAGTTGCAAAGAAAGCTATAGAGCAGGGTGTGGCGCAGGAGAAATTAGATAATGCGGAGCTGAAACGCAGAATATCAGAGAAGCTAAGAGCGGCGAAGGAGATGTCAAATGTCCTTCAAGACAGCGGTCTAATTGCAGACTACTTTTAGCTGAGAGATGCATCTTAGGTGTTTAGTAGTCATTTGATAGTGAAGGAGGTGGTATGGAGGAAAGGCTATTATATTAGGTTGTCATAGGATTGGGAGAAGAGGTATGTAAAGAGCCTAAGCAAGCTCAGGATTACTTAGAAGGAGGTGTTGAAGGATGAAACAGAGGCAGGTGTATGTGGGAGGGATTTTAGTAGTGTTGATGTTTCTTTGTATAATCGGTATGCAGGGCATAGCAATGGCTGATACCATGGTGCTAAGATTAGCTCATGAGATGCCAACTAATCATCCTTATCATCTTGGAGCTGAAATGTTTGCAAAACTCGTCAATGAGGGAACTAAAGGTGCCATTAAGATCGTCATTTATCCCAATGCTGAGTTGGGAAAACAGAAAGCATTGGCGCAAGCAGTATCTATGGGAAGACTGGATTTTTGCCTTGGATGGAATGGCATTTTAGAAGCATATGCGCCCATTACTGGAATATTCGCTCTCCCTTACATTTATAGAGATTGGGATCATACATGGAAGGTCATAAATAGCGACATTGGGAGAAAGATATTTTCGTTCACGGAGAAGAAAGGAATAAAAGTAGTAGGTGCATTCTACAACGGAACCTACAGCTTTGTATCCAGAAAGCCTATCAGGTCCTTCTCGGACATAAGGGGAATAAAGCTAAGGGTGCAACCATCACAGGTATTTGTGCAAATGGGAAAGGTCTTAGGAGCAGTAGTTACTCCTTTAGCATTTTCCGAGGTTTATACGGCCCTGCAATTGGGTACTATAGATGCTGAGATTCAAGGACCGATCAATGTGCGCAAAAGCAAGCACTATGAAGTGGCAAAGTATGTGTTTGAAACAAAGATGTGCAATCTATTGGAACCTTTAATGATGAGTGTAAGGACCTTTAAGCGGCTTTCTCCAGAATATAGAAAAGTAATATTTCAAGCTGCTAAGAAAGCTACAGCATGGCAGTGGGAAGTGGCGAAGAAGACCGAGAAAAGGGATAGGGAATGGCTTGCTACAAAAGGAGGAATGAAGTATTATCCTGCAAGTAGGGCTGAGGGGAGAAAGGTGATGCAGCCTTTGTACGAGAAGTATAAGGAGTGGAAAAGCTACATACAGGCTATAGAAGCAATTAAATAAGTAAAAAGCAATTTTATCTTTTTTAGGTGCAGTGCGTTGCTTATGCTTGCTTCTAAAGTGGATCACGGAGATTAAAGGGGTTAGAAGAAGTGAAGTGTTTCAGGTGGTTAGTGGATATTGCAGATAAAATAGCGACGATTTTATCTATAGCATTAAGTATAACATTGGTTGGAATGGTGTTCTTTCAAGTAATAAATAGATTTATACTACATGTTCCTGCACCGTGGACCGAAGAGATTAGTAGGTATCTTTTTGTATGGACCTCCTTTGTTGGTGCAGCAAAGGCGCTTAAGAGTAACGCCCATGTTGGGACTCAAGTTCTTACCTCAAGACTTGGTAGAAAATTAAGGATGGTGGTTGTTATATTCGCGGAAGCTGTAAGTCTTTATCTCTATGTATACATAATGCTTTACATAGGGAGTATATGGGCTGCTTATGGTTTGGAAGAAAGATGTGATACTATTACATGGCTACCAATGTTTTACATGTACTTTGCTATACCTTTTTCGGGCACGCTAATGGCTATTTTTTCTGTAGAGAGACTACTAACAGTCGCCACATCATATAAAGGTACTAGCTGAGGAGAGGGGGTATCCTATGGAATATTCGGGAATCCTAATTTTAGGTGTGTTTTTGCTGCTGCTTTTTAGTGGGGTATCTATTGCGGCTACTTTAATGCTTACATCTGTATTCTACTTAGTAATCCGGGGCGAAGCGTTTGCTTTAGCAATGATGGTTCAAAGATTGTTTGAAGGAGTTAATAGGTTTGAACTTATTGCAATACCTCTCTTTATACTGAGTGGCGATCTCTTATATGAGGGCAAAATCTCAGGAGCGCTGGTAGAATTCGTAAAGTCTTTTATGTGGAGAGGAAGAGGATCTCTACCGCTTATTACTACTATCTCGTGCATGCTTTTTGGGGCACTCTCAGGATCTGGGCCAGCAACTGCTTCAGCCATTGGAGCTACTGTAGCTCCTGCTATGGAGGAAGAGGGTTATCCTAGAGAGTTCACTGCAAGTGTGATATCTGCTTCCGGCCCCCTGGGTATCCTAATCCCTCCTAGTATATTACTGCTTGTTTATGGAGCAGTTACTGATACTTCTGTTGCTAAGCTCTTCCTGGCAGGGATCGTTCCAGGAATATTATATGGCACGCTTCTCATTGTCTATGAATGGTATGTTTCTGTGAAAAATGGTTATGGTGCGATCACGGAAAAGCGTAAGAGTTTTTCTAAGGCTTTTAAAGAAGCCAGTTGGGCATTGGGGGCTCCTTTCATTATACTTGGAGGGATATATGGTGGGATATTTACGCCTACGGAAGCTGCTGTTGTAGCTGTGGTGTATGCGTATCTTATAGGTAAATGTGTATATCGCACCTTGGAGTGGAGTAAAACAAAGCAGATCATTTTAAAAAGTACTATTACTAGTGCAACTGTGCTTTTTATTATTGCAGGAGTTTCCTGCTTTGGTTGGATATTAGCAAGGGAAAAAATACCACAGTTACTTACCCTTTTTGCTATAAAGCACATTGAGAGTGGGACTCTTTTCTTAATACTCTCCAATATTATAATACTTATAGCAGGAATGTTTGAGAATGGATCTGCAGTCATTATTTTATTAGCCCCTTTGCTTGAACCTATTGCCTTAAGATATGGTATAGACCCTGTGTTTTATGGGGCGTTAATGACTGCTAACTTAGCAATAGGCATGTGTACCCCACCTGTAGCTGTAACTTTATATGTAGCTGCTAGAATATGTAATGTTCCATTCGATTCTGTTGCGAAAAGAATTTTACCCTTTATTGGCGTTTTACTGATAGGCCTATTCATTCTTACTTTCTTCCCGGGTTTAACTATGTATATTCCTAATCTAATAATGAAGTAGTATGTAGTATTACAATGACATAGTGTGGGAGGTAAATTGTAGAATGAATAATGTGATAAAGCGTGTTAAACTCTATGAGGAGGTTATGTGTAAAATAGAGGAGTTCATCGCGAAGGGAAAATTTAAGAAAGGTAGCAAGTTGCCTTCTGCAGAATCGCTTGCATCCATGTTTGGGGTTAGTAGAATAGTTGTAAGGGAAGCTCTTCGTCTGCTGGAAAGCATGGGGATTGTAGATATAATACCTGGAAAGGGAACTTTTATTAAAAATAATTTAGACAATAGCTGCCTTGCTAGCATCGGTGTAGTGCTGCAAAGCTCCCGAGAATTATTGCTGGATCTACTCGAATTTAGAGAAGTCATAGAGCCAGGCATAGCTGCTGTAGCTGCTGTGAGAAGAACAGCAGAAGACCTTGAAAGCTTGAGGAACTACCTTAGCGAGATGGAAGAGGAAATAAGAGAAGGGAAATTAGGCATTAATTCATCTTTAGGATTCCACCTAGCATTGGCAAAGGCTACAGGGAATCCTATTTTTACAAGAATAATGCTTTTGCTAGGTGTTATGCTTAGAGAGAGTAGAGAGATTTCCTTGAGCGTGCCAGGAAGGCCGGAAAAAGCACTTCGTGAGCACTTGGAAATTCTACGTGCCATTGAGGCAAGGGATCCGGAGAACGCTGAGAAGTCGATGAAAGAGCATTTAAAGAATTTGAGAGAAACTCTAACCCATGCGTTAGGCAAGGAGTGGGATTAAGAAAAGCAGTTAAGTTTTGTGAGGAAGATGGGGAGGAAGAGAATTAGTGATAATCAAGTCGTGATAAGAGAAGTTTTGGATGCAAAGGGAGTGGTTGTAAGTAAAAGTGGGATCTTTCTCGCAGTGATAGATGCGGTAGCATCCTACAGGTAGGATGCTACCGCATCTTAGCGGCTATAGAATACAGCTCACGGGTATGAGCGAATATTGATACTTCATGTGTGCTTTATTTTATAGTGTATCTTGTGTAGAAGATCTCACGGGAAAAATTCACCCTACCGTTCCTATTAAGGAAACGACAGGGTGAAAGGGGTATTTAGAAGGCAGGTGGGTTATTTATCGTGCTCGCTAAGGAACTCTCTAACTATTTTGTTGAATATCTTTGGTTTTTCAAGATGGTGGCAGTGTGAAGCTCCCTTTATAACATACATTTTAGCTCCCGGGGTTATACTCTGGTAGTATTTTGTAGTTTCGGGACGTGCCTCATCGAATTCTCCGCATATGTATAAAACTGGAACCTTTAACTGCTTTAGCTTTTGAGTTATATCATGATTTTTTAATACTCCAGTGCAGGTAAATTCGCTTGGTCCCCACATGTAATTATAGACATCGTATCCCATGGTTTGGAAGGCTTTTTCTAAGCACGGGGGCCAAGGATCAAGTCTGCAGAAGAAGAGCTTATAGAATACCATCATGGCTTGCTGATATTTAGGATTATCAAAATCCTTTTGGGCTTCACATTCTTCTACCGTCTTTTGGATATCTGTTGGAAGAGTTTTTAGCAAGCTTTTAGCATCGGAAATCCATCTTCTTGTACTCATATAGGGACCTGCGAGGATAAGACTGAGGACGCCTTTAGGGTTCTTGCGAGTCATATATTCTACTGCGAGCATGGATCCCCAGGAGTGCCCCAGTATATGTACTTTTTTAAGTCCGAGTGCTTTTCTAACGGTATCTACTTCGTCAACGAAGCTCTGTACCGTACAAAATAGGGCAAGGTTTTTCGTTGTTGCTTTGGAGTTTCCGCAGCCCAGCTGGTCGTAGAAGATTACAGGTCTTTGATCAGCTAAGGCTTCTAAGCTTTCAAGATAGTAGTGTGTCATTCCAGGACCTCCATGGAGCACAAGTAGCGGGACACCGGGTTTATCGATACCCACTATGCGGAACCAGATCTTGCCATATTTTACGGGAATAAAGCCTTCCTTCGCAGTGAAAGTTGGCTTTGGAGTCGAAGCTACAGCTATACTAACGCAGAGCATTAATAGTATGGACGCGATTAAAATCGCTAATCCGGCTCCCTTAACTCGCATTATATACCCACCTCCTTTTAATAGTATTATAACTTAGATAATTTTCAAGTCAATACATCAGAGGTAATATTTTAGAGATCAGATTTCTAGTGATAACTTGTGATTTTAAGGGTGATGAATATGAAGAGATTCTTACTTCTAAGTTTGCTTATCCTATTTTTTCTCAGTATAAGTTCCTTAGCCATGCCTATACTTCCTGAAACCCCCTATGAGCGCCTTTTCTTTGAAACAGAGAGGTTCAGGTGGTTAGCTCCGATTATAACCGAATATAAGCTTTCTGCTTGGTTTGCTACCGTTGAGGGGCTTGCTCCTGAGAAGCTATATGAGAGGTTAGTAAAGTTAGGTAAGGAGGTATATAGGAGGTGCTTCAGGAGCTAAAACTGAAAGAGAATTTAACCTGCTTAAGGAGTATTTGGGTAGCCTAAAATTTTATAATTTGAAAAATTAAATCGTATGAAAAAGCAGCGGAGTTGTACTGTATTGGATGAAGCCTATGGAGGCGGACCGATAGGGTTAATGGGTAGTTAATATACGGTGACGAGGCTCCTGTTTGGTTAGTTTGAGGGAGTCCCTTTTTGTTTGGGGGATTGAAAGGAAATCGAGAAAGGTATAGAATCAGATTTAAATTTAGGATGTGGGGAGGAGGCGTAAGATGAGAATATGCTGTTTATCATGTGGGGCTTTATTTGATGATTTTGAAGAGATATGGCTTTCCGAAGCTCAGAGGGTTTTGGTATGTCCCTATTGTGGGATTCCTGTCTTTCGAGGAGACTTCGTTTGCAGGGAATCTCAGGAAGGAGGTTGATTCATTGAAGAGGGGGTAAGCAAGGGGCTTGCTTTCACCCTTGCCCTTATAACGCTGGGTATCGTTCTCCTGTTTCTTCAATTTTCGCTTTTCTCTGGTTTTTGGAGAGAGAAGGAATTTAAGGTCCCTCACTGGGTTTTAAGTGGTAGGGAGCTTTCCTTTCCCTGCTATTTTCCTCTTTCTCTCGGGGAGCCGAAGAAGGTTTATTTTACTTTGGAAGCTTCGATTCCTCGAGAATGACTCAGGAGCTTAGGTGATCCGGTTCTCGTTATACCGGGTATATTTGCTCAAGCCTTCGAGGTTTATGTGGGCGATAAGGTTATAGCAAGGGTTGGAGACATCTCGGAGGGGAATAGCAATATATGGAATAGAGCCTTCTTAGCGATCCTTCCTCGTAAAATTGCTCCCAGTGAGAGGCTCGAAATTAGGGCTCTCTCGCTGTTTGGGTTTGGCTTAAATGGAGCGCCTTTTCTGACGAGGGATGTAGATGCCAGAAGGTTTGTTAGGGGGGTTAATTTTCTCATTTCAGGTCTTGCCTTGCTTGAGATGGGCGTCATGCTTGCAATAGGTTTCATTCTGCTCGGCATTGCCTTCTCGGGAGGAGCTCGCTTTTACCGCGATATGGGAGTGGCATTTATCCTCATCTTCATCGGTCAGATGGATATGATTTTTCTGGAAGAGCTTTCGGTTCCTCTGCTTGCATTTAAGAAGGTTGTAGATTTATCCCTTTATCTTGCGCTTATGATATGGTATTTTTCCATGAGCAGTTTTCTTAAAGCTCCTGAAAATTTCCTCAGGGGTATTTTAAAGTCAACTCTCGTTTCTCTCTGGCTCGTTGGAGTCTTTTTCGTATGGGATTTGAGAAGCTTTAACCTTTTCAGCGCTTTCTTTATTCTTCTCTTTTTGCCCGTGATCGTGGATATTATAGCTTTTTCCCTCCGGGGATTTCATAAGTCTCCATCTGTTTCCTTGGCTAATGTGTTTGCTGGTGGTACGGGGCTTGTAAATATGCTGATCTTTCTTATGGGGTTCTTTGGCAAACCTGTGATACCGTACTTTCAGGCGATAAATATGGGGATGTTCGTCATGGGAGCTTGCGTTGGTGTTGAGATCATAAGGGACTTTGCTTCCATTTCAAGAAACCTTAAAAAGGCGAGGGAGGAATCTCTAAAGGATAGATTGACCGGTGTCTATAACAGAACCGCTTTAGCCAATTTCGACGAGAGCGATTCTTTCTCCGTTCTACTTATAGATGTGGACGATCTTAAGACCGTTAATGACAGGCATGGGCAGGTGGGTGATCTGCTTCTTATAGCGATAGCGGATGTTATAAAGAACAGGATAAGGAAGAGAGATATCTTGATAAGATATGGAGGAGATGAGTTTGTCGTGCTTCTTAAAGAGTGTGATGGTGAAGATGCGTTGAGAATAGCAGAGGATATTATAAGGGAGACGAGAAACATCAGCTTGCCTTTCGCTCCACTCTTTCGCCCTGGTGTATCTGTGGGTGTTTCATCTCGAAGAGAAGGAGAGGGATTAAAAGAGTCTCTCTCGCGAGCTGATAGGGCTCTTTATTCTGCGAAAAGGCTCGCGAAGGGCAGAGCGCTCCTTGTAGATTGAAGGGGGCCCTCCTTGAAGGAGAGCCCTAAAGGATTTATCTCTCACTTGCTTTAAAGAGGACCCAAGGTTCTGAGGGCCTGTCCTTAAGATACCCTCTTAGGTGCTCCCACTGTATATGCCTTTTTAGAAATTCTTCCGCGTAGAAAGGCATTCCGCTTGAATTTCCCCACCTTGCCCAGAAGCTCATTTTCTTTGCTAAAGCGGTAGTTAGAACCTTGCCATCAACCGTCCCCCTTGGTTGAAATGGTAGGGGGCGTCCCGGCTGGCACATGAATTCTCTCGCATCAAGCTCGTAGTGTCCGTCGATTGTGCGTGAGCAAGGATTTATCTTGTGAAGGTATACATCGTAATGATCTGCAAGTATTTTCTTCGCTATTTCAGCGTTTATCTTCCCATAATACTCTTTCATAAGCTGTGTCAGGCGGACCTGCCTTGCTCCTTGATGCCTTCTTATATCTGCGAATCCAGTGTTTGAGCATTCAAGGTTTCTTATTCTTGGGTCTATGGGGGCATTGAATCCTATGAAGTATCCGTTTTTCTTCTTTGTGATGCTATAGTACTTGAGTCCGAGTTCGAACCTCATTATTTCTCCCGTTTTGATATTTCCTATAAGCCAGCTGTTGGCATATCCTCCTGTGTTGTTCTTTACCATTATCTTTACGAAATCATCGAGCGTATTTCCGTATTGCATTGCTTTCCTTACCCTGTAAAATTCGGGAGATCCATCGGGGTTATAAACCTTAAATCCGCCTATGGTGGTTTCCGTACCGACTATGCCGGCGCTCGTTATGAAGAAGTCCGTCATGCTGTATACATATCCGGGAAGGCTCTGCATAAACATTCTATGCCCCTTTTCTGGAACTATGTCAAGTATCTCGTTCATAAACTGTCCCATTGTGAAGTTGCACCAGGAATTATGAGCCATTACTATTTCGCCGTCGGCGGTGGCACTTCCCGTGGCTATAAATGCACTACAGTGTCCTCTCCCACTGCTGTTCCCCTCGGAGAATTTTCCCTCTTCCTGATTGGGCCACCAGTAATCAAGAAGCTCATAGTAGACGTTCCAGGTTAAGACATCCTGCCAGCTTACATTAACCCCCGCTTTCTTTGCACCGTCGGCTATACCCCTGATCTCGTTCATTATTTCTTGGTCTATTTTTTTAGCGAAAAGCTTAATCGCTGCCTTTTTAAAGTATTCCCAGTTTTTGCCAGTATTCCAATAGGTGACGAATTTCGTAACCCTTAGGATCTCTTTTAAATCTTTGGCGATTAGATATCCGTGTTGAAAACCCCTTTCGTAAGGCTTTCCTTCGATGTGTACATAGATCCAGCCATTCTTGTCGAAACGGTATCCCTTTCCATATCTTATTATTTTCGTCTTACCGATTGCCCACGCTGAGAGCGCAAGTGCAAGTAGCAGTATAACCGCTATTAGAATTGCGCTCTGTTTTCTTGAGAAGAACTTCATAGTTTAATGCGCCTCCTTTAAGCTTACTTAAATCTAATTTAATGAGATAATATCATACTGAAGTCTTGATAGTCAAGAAAGAGAAAGCTATAATTTTATAGTCAGATTTAATATAGCTATCGTGTGTGGGAGGGGATAAACTATGCCGGATAGGTTGATAATTATAGGTGGCGTTGCAGCGGGACCTTCTGCAGCCTTTAAGGCTAAGAGGGTAAATTCCGATCTTGATGTTCTTCTTTTCACGGATGAGGAGGATCTCTCCTACGGATCCTGTGGACTGCCATATTTCATAGGTGGAGTTATAGAGGATAGGAAGAAGCTTATCGCAAGAACGGTGAACGCCTTTAAGGATGCGGGAATAGATGTTAAAACCGGCGTCCGCGTTGAGGGAATAGATCCGAAAGAGGGGGTTGTTTTCGCCGGTGGAGAAAAGTTTCGCTATGATTCTCTCGTTATAGCTACGGGAGCGAGCCCGATATTACCTCCTTTCGAGGGAAGAAATCTCAAGGGGATTTTTACCCTACGGAGCGTGAAAGATGGTGAAAGGATAAAGGATTTTATATCTAAAGAAAGTCCTGAAAGGGCCGTTATAGTTGGAGCGGGGTATATAGGTGTTGAGATGGCAGAGAGCTTTGCTTCGCTTGGATTGAAGGTTTCCTTGGTTGAGTTAATGCCTCAGATCCTCATAAATATGGATGTCGATATGGCTGAGCTTGTGGAGAAAGAGCTTGAGTCGAGGGGAGTTGAGCTTCTAACCTCTACCAAGGTCCTTGGCTTCGAAGGTAGAGAAAGGGTTGAAAGAGTGATAACCGATAAGGGCAAGATAGACGCTGATCTCGTTTTGCTTGCCATAGGCGTTAAACCAAATTCGGAGCTCGCTAAGGATGCTGGATTAGCTTTGGGGCCTAAGGGAGCCATAGATGTGAATAGAAGAATGGAGACATCAGCTTCTGGCGTATATGCGGCTGGAGATTGTGCTGACGCATTTCATTTAGTAAGTGGCAGAAAAGTGTATATTCCTCTGGGAACGACCGCGAACAAGCAGGGTAGGATAGCGGGGAATAACGCTGCTGGAGGAGAGTATGCGCTCTTTCCGGGAGTCGTCGGTACCGCTATAGCGAAGGTCTTTGATTTAGAGATAGCGAGAACGGGTTTAAGCTCCTTTGAGGCAAAGAGTGAGGGCTTCAGCTTTAAGAGCGCTCTCATTAAGTCGAGAACCGCTGCAGGGTATTATCCCGGGGCTTCGTCCATAGCGGTCAAGCTCCTCGCTGAGGAAAAAACCGGCAGGATAATAGGTGGACAGATAGTGGGAGGTAGAGGTAGCGGTATGAGAATTAACGCCCTTGCTGTAGCTGTATCCAATGGCATGAGGATATGGGAGTTTGCATACGCTGATTTGGCGTATGCTCCTCCGTTTTCACCGGTTTGGGATCCGCTTCTCGTAGCGGGACAAAAGCTTTTAAGGGAGTTTTAAGTCTTGAGCGTGGAGGAAAATCTCTACCGTACATATCTTGAGAATGAGAGCTCGCTTCAAGGACTGAGGGAAAAGAGGCTTACCGATATATTTGAGAGAGTTTGCTACATAAAGGCCTCTGACTTAAGAGTGGTTAACTATATTAGGGAAGTTCCCTTAACGGCGTTTAATCCTGGGGCGATTCTTATTGGTAAAACCGCCTATATATTTCCACGACTCATCTTTGATTACTATACTTACAACTCGAGCATTGGAATTTTCGAGCTTGACATAAGCGATCTTCTTGAAGGGAGCTTTAGAAAACCGATAGAGATGAGGATACTGATTTATCCCGATAAGCTTTGGGAGTTTGGACATGGCTGTGAAGATGCCAGAGTTGGAGCTATAGAGGATGAGTATTGTATCCTTTATACTGGATCAAAGCACTACCATGAAAACGGAAAGCTTAAGAAGCTTTCCGTTCAGGCTTTTGCTCGGACAGAACCACCTTTCCGTGAAGCTTTAAAGCTGGGATATCTTCGGATTAGAGGAAAAGATGAGCTATGGACGCCCGATTGTAAGGATAGCGCTATTTTGAAGAGAAAGGATAATAGTTTGAGCTTCCTTTTGAGGTTGAAGGTTAAAAATCTTTTAGTCTGTTGGCGTGGAGAGCTCGAAGCTGATGATTTAGTTATTCCTGTGGATAGCCTTAAGCCGGTTTTCGCTCCGGAGGATTGGGAGATTAAGGTTGGCTGGTCAACGAATGCGGTTAAGCTATCTGAGGATAGGTATATCATTGGCTGGCATGGAGTTTTAAGGGAAGATCTATCCTATGCGAATGGCATTGCGCTCTTGGATGGGAATGGAAAGATTTTGGGAATAAGCGATTATCTCCTCGCTCCAAAGGGTTTAAATGAGTTTTATGGTGATAGAAATGGCGTTATCTTCGGAGATGGACTAATTCTTCATGATGGGAATCTGATATGGATAGGAGGGGTAAGCGATTATTGCATGGGCGTTTTTATAGCTCCCTTGGAGAGGGTTATGGCTCATCTCCGAGAGATCTAACGGCGCTGTAGACGAACTTTGTGAGGGAGATGAAATCGAATATGGGTAGTTTCGTCTCTCTCTTGATCTTTTCTCTATAAGGAGGAAGATTATGGCATTCTAAGACTATACCCTTCACATCTGGATACTCTTCAAGAAGCTCTCTTGATGCTTGGACTACCTCCGCTTCTATTTTCTGCATATCTCCATTCGGAGAGTCTTCGAGAATAACGCGTTTAAATTCGCTTTTATCCTCAAGTCCTTTTATAGCGGTGGGTATGTTTAAGACGCCTGCTGCTTTAAGATGTGATTTAGATAGATTGAGGGAATTGGCAGTTATTATTCCTATCCTTCCCATGAGCATTTTAAAGATCATTGGTATCATGATTAGGGAGGAAGTGAATACCGGGATTTTTACCGCTTTGGCCATCTCATCTTGAAATAGCACGGTAAAACCACAGCTTGTTGTTATCGCCTTTACGCCTTCTTGTTCAAGTTCCTTTGCTCCTTGGATGAAGCTTTCGAGAAGGCTTGGTTCGGTTTTTATAACAACGGTTTTAAGATTAGCTCCCTTGATTTTTTTTAAGATTACCGGAAATGGATAGGTCTTTGGGTTTCCCACATCTCCGGGAATCCTTGGGAAGCGCGTTTCAAGCATGAGCACGCCAAGAATGGGTCTTTGAGGTATCAAATTTGTTCCCCTCCTTTTCTTGGATTACAAGGATTGACATTTTGTTTTATGCTAAAGTAATATATAGTATATTCTATCTCTTATATTTCAAGAGGGAGGTGCATGGAATGCGTAAAGCAGGAGTACTTCTATTGTTAGCATTGACACTTTCTCTTCTATCTGCCTTACCAGCGATGGGAATAGATCGATCGAGAGTTCTCATAGTTGCTACGCCGGAAGATCCCACAACGCTTGATCCGGCAGTTGCGTGGGATCCGAAAAGCCAGCTTGTTATAAGAAACTGTTATAACACTCTCGTCGTTATGGATGGAACGAGTGCAACACAGGTTAAGGGAGAGCTGGCAAAGAGCTGGGATGTTAAGGATAACGGAAAGGTTTATATCTTCCATCTGAGAAAGGGAGTAAAATTTCAGGATGGAACCGAGCTAACCGCTTACGATGTCAAATACTCCATTGACAGAACCATAGGCGTCAACAAGGGTCCCGGAAGCCAGCTTAAGAGGGTTATAAAAAGCGTTGAGGTTCTCGATAAGTACACCGTTAAGTTTACCCTTTATCATCCCGTTCCCTGGTTTTTAACGTTGATAGCGCAATCTGGTGCTTCCGTCGTTAATAGCAAGCTTGTCAAGGCGCACTGTACGGATAAGGATCCTTGGGGAGTAAACTGGTTGCACGATAAGGTGGTTGGTTCTGGTCCCTATAAGCTTGAGAGGTGGGTTCATGAGCAGCAGATCGTACTGGTGAGATATCCGGACTATTTCAAAGGATGGAAGGGAAAGTATTTTGAGAAGGTGGTTATAAGAACGATAAAGGAGCCATCTGAGAGACGTCTCTTGCTTGAGAAGGGAGATGTCGACATAGCCTTCAGGATATCTGAGGATGATCTTCTCAAGGTTAAGAAGGAAAAGGGGATAAAGATTCTAACCCAGCCTTCATTGACGATATTCTACATAGGTCTTAATACCAGAAAGGGTCCCCTAAAGGATGTTAGAGTCAGGCAGGCTCTGGCATATGCCTTTGACTATGATGCTTTCATTAAAGATGCTATGCGTGGCTTTGTGAGGAGACTTAGGGGACCGGTACCGAGCGCTCTCTGGAAGTATGATGATACCTATCCATTCTACAAGCGTGATATCAAGAAGGCTAAGAAGCTTCTTGCGGAAGCGGGCTATCCCAATGGTGGCTTTACCTTGAACTTTGTGGTTGAGACCGGAGGGTATATACACAAGCAGGCAGCTCTTGTTCTTCAGCAGAGTCTCAAGGAGCTTGGTATAAAGGTGAAGATTCAATTCCTTTCCTGGACGACCATTTGGGCTAAGATGGCTAAGGAGGATGAGGCTCCACAGATATTCGATACGCACTGGTATGCCGACTATGCGGATCCAGAAGATTTCCTTTACTATGAGTATCACTCTTCCATGTGGGGAGACAAGGGCTTTAACGAAGCCTACTACAAGAATCCCGAGGTCGATAAGCTTCTTGATGAAGCGAGATATTTACCCGATAAGAAGAAGAGACAGGAGCTTTTCGCCAAGTCTATAAAGCTGATTATGAAAGATTGTCCGGCTATCTGGTGTGCGGAAAGGTTGCAGATAGTCTCTATAAGGGATTGGGTTAAGGGTTATGTGCTTAATCCAATCTACTATGAGGTTCCCTGCTTCCATGATCTCCACAGATAAACGTTTGGCGATTTGGTGGGAGGGAAGCCTCCCTTCCCTCCCACCTTTTAAAAGCGGTGATTTAGAGCCATGAGGCTACATCACTACATAATAAGAAGGCTATTGCTTCTTTTTCCGGTGCTTCTCGGAACGGTTACTATAACTTTCTTCTTGATGTATCTTGTTCCGAGCAACCCTGCGAGGCTTATAGCGGGTCCTCATGCTACGGGGGAGCAGCTTAAGCAGATAACTAAAGAGCTTGGATTGGATAAACCCCTTTATGTTCAATACTTTACATATCTGGGCAGACTTATAAGAGGCGATTTTGGCAGGTCTATCCTAACGCGTAGGCCTGTGCTTCAGGATCTTTTAACCTATTTCCCTGCAACGCTTGAACTCACGCTTGTAAGTATGCTTATAATGATTCCGCTGGGGATATTCTTCGGTGTGCTTTCTGCGGTAAAACGAAACTCTATTTTAGATCATGTTATAAGGGTCTTTGCATTAAGTGGGGTTTCCATGCCCGTTTACTGGCTGGGTTTGATCCTTCTTTTGGTTTTCTACTTTAAGCTTGGTATATTCCCTGGTCCCGGCAGATTAGATCCTTATATCACGCCTCCTCAAACGATAACGGGACTTTATATAGTTGATAGCATACTTACGGGTAACTGGGAAGCGTTAGTTAATAGCGTAAAGCACATAGTTCTTCCAGCGGTTACGCTGGCTTATGCAACCACCGGTATGACCGCGAGGATAACGAGGTCTTCAATGCTCGAAGTCATAGGAGCTGAGTTCATAAAAACCGCTAAGGCTAAGGGATTGAGCCCTCGCAGGGTAATTTTCAAACATGCGCTTCGAAATGCGCTGATTGCTCCGATTACCCTCATAGGTTATGAGTTTGGGTATCTGCTGGCGGGTGCTGTTCTGACCGAGACCATATTTGGATGGCCCGGTCTCGGGAGGTATGCGGTTGAGTCTATGACTAACGTAGATTTTCCGGCGGTTCTGGGAGTGGTGATATTAACAACTTTCGTGTATGTTCTCGTTAATCTCGCGGTAGATATAGCGTATGTCATTATAGATCCAAGAATAAGGTTGGGGAAGAGCGAATGAGAGGAAGGGAGCTAAGGTACACTTTGTTTTTGATACGGCGGAATCCCTTGATGATAATGGGATTTGCGATAGTGGGTGTGATGATATTCGTGGCTGTTTTCGCTCCGCTTATAGCCACGCATGATCCCACGGATATGAGGTTTGCAGAGAGGCTTCAACCTCCTTCTTTGGAGCATCTTCTCGGAACCGATGACAATGGAATGGATATATTTAGCAGGATAGTCTACGGTATAAGGCTTGATCTTATAATAGCCATTGTCGTTATTCTTATGGTTAGCGTTTTGGGAACCGTAATAGGCGTTTTTTCCGGCTATTACGGAGGAAAGTTCGATGAAATCGTAATGAGGATAGCGGATATATTTCTTGCTTTTCCTTATCTTCTGCTTGCTATGGCGATAGCTGCCGTTTTAGGGCCTGGGATATTTCACTCGATCATAGCTATTTCGGTAACTTGGTGGCCCGTTTATGCAAGGCTGGCGAGAGGAGCCACGCTTTCCGTTAAGGAAATGAACTATATAGAGGCATCGCGGGCTTTAGGAGAGAGTAGCGTTTACATAATATTTAAGCACGTTATTCCTAATATAATCGCTCCTATACTCGTTCAGGCTACCTTAGATATGGGAAATGTAGTTCTGGAAGCAGCTGGATTAAGCTTCATCGGTCTTGGAGCTCAGCCTCCGCAGCCGGAGCTTGGTTTGATGGTTAGCATAGGAAGAAACTACATGAGGGATTACTGGTGGGTTGCTACGTTTCCAGGGTTAACCATCCTTATAATGGTCCTTGGATTTAATCTTTTGGGAGATGGATTAAGGGATCTATTAGATCCCAAGGTTAGAAGGAGTTTGCTATGAGGGGCAAGGTTTTACTGGAGGTTAAAGATCTCAAGACATATTTCTTTACATATGAGGGCATAGTCAGGGCGGTTGATGGTGTCAGCTTCAGGATAAACGAGGGAGAGTTTTTCGGACTCGTAGGCGAGACGGGATGTGGAAAAAGCGTTACCGCCCTTTCGGTAATGAGGCTTATAGAATCGCCTGGAAGGATAGTGGGAGGAGAGATACTCCTTGAGGACGTTGATTTGCTGAAGCTCTCAGAGGAGGAAATGCAGAGAATACGTGGCACCAAGATTTCTATGGTTTTTCAGGATCCCATGGCTTCTTTGAATCCTCTTATGAGAATTGGAGATCAGATAGCGGAGGTTCTTGAAAAAAGTGAAAGCGCTCTAAGGGGGGAAGAGCTCAGAAAAAGGATGGTTGAGCTTCTTAGGATGGTCAGGATGCCATCTCCTGAGCATATGGTAGATGCTTATCCCTTTGAGCTTTCGGGTGGGATGAGACAGAGAGCCATGATTGCCATGATGCTTGCTGCGAAGCCACGTCTCCTGATAGCGGATGAGCCTACAACTGCTCTCGATGTGACGACTCAGGCTCAGATACTTCGCATATTAAAGGAGATGAGGGAGAAGCTTAGGCTCTCTATATGGCTTATTACACATGATCTTGGTGTCGTAGCTGAAACATGTGATAGAGTCTGCGTTATGTATGCTGGAAAGATAGTTGAGTGTGGGACAGTGAGAGAGATATTTAAAAACCCGCTTCATCCCTATACGAGGGGGCTTCTTAAAGCTATACCTACCATTCATAGGAAGGTTGACAAGCTTATGACTATTCCGGGAGCTGTCCCGAATTTGATTCGTCCACCCGAGGGGTGCAGGTTCCATCCGAGATGTTCGCATGCCACTGAGATTTGTGCTAAGCTTCCTCCACCGCTTGCTTGGGATTGCGATACGCACTTCGTTTATTGCCATCTTTATGGTAAGGAGGATCGAATTTCAGATGGGAGAAGCGCTGCTTAGGGTAAAGGATCTCATTAAGTATTTTCCTATAAAGGGTGGGGTATTCGGCAAGGTGGTAGGCTATGTTAGATCCGTTGATGGAGTAAGCCTTGAGATAGAAAGAGGGGAAACGCTCGCTCTGGTTGGAGAGAGCGGATGTGGGAAAACCACTTTTGGAAGAACCGTATTGAGGCTTCTTAAGCCTACCTCAGGAGAAATATTCTTCGAGGATATTAATATAGCCGATCTTAGCGAAAAAGAGCTCAAGCCGTTACGCAGAAGGATGCAGATAGTCTTTCAGGATCCTCTGTCATCGCTCGACCCGAGAATGACGATTAAGGAGATCCTAAGCGAGCCATTCAAAATACATGAGAGCCTCTCCTCAAGAGAGATAGAAGAGAAGGTTCTCTTCCTTCTTAAGAACGCGGGGTTAAAGGAGGAGCATATGTATCGCTATCCCCATGAGCTATCGGGAGGACAGAGGCAAAGAATATGTATATTAAGGGCCATAGCTCTCAATCCTGACTTTATAGTTCTTGATGAGCCTACTTCAGCGCTCGATGTCTCGGTGCAAGCTCAGCTACTCAATCTTCTTAAGGACCTTCAGAGAGAGTATAAGCTTACATATCTCTTTATAACTCACGATCTTGGTATAGTCCGCTTTATAAGCGCGAGAGCGGCTGTCATGTATCTTGGGAAGATCGTTGAAGTTGCGTCAACCGAGGAGCTATTCAGAAATCCTCTTCACCCTTATACGAGGTCGTTGCTTTCAGCTATACCTGTGCCTGATCCCGATATAAGAAGAAAAGAGGAACCTATTCTCGGTGAGGTCCCTACACCGGTTAATCCTCCCGCCGGTTGCAGGTTTCACCCGAGATGTATATATGCGCGGGATATCTGCTCCCGGAGAGAACCTCCCTTAGAGGATAGGGGGGGAGGCCATCTGGTTGCCTGCCATATTCACGAATTCTCTGGCGATATCGATACCCCTTCTGAAGACAGCGCTGTTGTTTAGGAAGAACGTTATAAGCTTTTCAAGCATGGCTAATCTTGAACCTCTGCCTATGCATGCTGGGTGAAGTATCAGAGGAAAATACCATCCATGCACGTACCGTATCCCACTGAATTCCTCCTGCCAGATGGAAAATACCTCCTTGCTGCTTCTTCGATCTATCTCAAAGAGAAGCCAGTCATCGAGGATATCCTCGATGGGGAGCTCAACAAGCTTGCCCTTTTTAGTTTCCTGCCAGTAGGGGAAATCTCCTCCTCTAAGACTGCTATCATAGATTATACCCTTTTGGGATATTATATCTAACGTTTCTTTGGAGAGTTCCCAATATGGTTTTCTGAAACCGTAAACTTCTCCAAATCGCTTAAGTATCTCGAGGCTTCTTTCAAATACCTCGAGCTCCTTCTCAGGCGAAAGCTCGTTTAGCTTCTCGTGTCTATATCCGTGAAGGGCTATCTCGTGCCCCTCTTTTACTATTTTTTCAACCCGATGAGGATACTTTTCAGCTGTCCATCCCGGTATAAAGAATGTCGTTTTTATATCATACCTCTTAAGAAGATTAAGAAGCCTTTCTACTCCCACATTGATCCCAAACAGAGCCTTGGATATTTTGACAGGGCACTCTGGGTAGTAAAGCCTTTCTGCGCTATCGGCGTCAAAGTCCACTGACAAAAATACGCGTATTTCCAATCTGCTCAAATTTAATCACCCTCACCAGGACTTAGTATTTTGCTCACCTTTCCGTAAAGCTCGCTTAGAATAGCTTGATAACCCCTTTCTCCTCTCTCAACGAGATCCATTTCTCCCTCGAGTCTTCGCGTGAAGTCCTCGTCAGTATACTGAGGGTATCTTTCTTTCAAGTGATTGTAGACTTCTATTCCAAGCCTGGTAGGGAAGAGGAATCCATTTTTCTGAACTACATAGCGTCTTTCGAGCAGGGTTTGAACGATGGAAGCATAGGTTGAGGGCCTTCCAAGTCCGCGCTTTTGCATCATTTCTATTAAGGCTCCTTGAGTTAAGGGGAAAGCTCGCGGAAGTGAAATCACCTTTGACTCTCGAATTTCAAGCGATAGCCTTCTTTCGTCCAAGATTTTCTTTCCTATTGGGGATACGTTTATGGGCATTACGATTGAGAAACCCGGCTCTATAACCTTAAGCGTGAGGTCTTCCTCCTTTTCAAGTCCATCTGTGTAGAACTTAACCCTGCCTTTAACGATCTTAGCTCCTTTCATCTGGGACGCAATAAATCTTCTGAAAATCAGGTTGTATAGTGCAACTGCTTTGGAGCTTAAGGGAGTCTTCCCCGTGGTATATATGTAGCTTAAGAGTTCTCCCTTATCCCAAGGGTGAGTAGGTCTTATCCCCTCGTGTGCTCCTCCATCTCCCCAGGTTCTGCCCTGAAAGAGCTCTTCCTTAAGTTTTTCCTTTACATATTCTCTTGCTATCCCTATGCCCTTTCCGCTAATTCTATGAGAGTCCGTTCTATGATAGGTTATAAGACCTCTCTCGAAAAGCTCCTGAGCTAACGCCATTGTTTCATCGGCGCTCCATCCGTATCTTGACGAAGCTTCCTTTAGCATAGTTGCTGTATCGAACGGCGGAGGAGGAACTATCTCCTCCTCTCGAAGCCTAAGTAGCTCAGCGTCAAGCTTCTGTAGATCGAGCTTCTTAGCTTCGTTTCTATTTTTTAAGGGGAACTCAACCCTTAAAGATGAATCGGCGATTACCCTTAGGAAGTAATCTTTCTTCTTTCTTTCCTTTTCTCTTTCTATCAGCCAGCCTAAAACGGGAGTTTGAACCCTTCCAGCAGAAAGCCATCTTTGCTTAAAGGCTTCCTGAAGAAGCTGGCTTAAGGAGAACCCAAACCATCTATCCGCTATTCTTCTCACGAACTGTGCTTCAACGAGGGGTTCATCGAGATCTCTTGGTTCATCTATCGCTTCTAAGAATGCTCTTCTCGTTATTTCGTGAAATTCTGCTCTGCGAAACTCTCTGGAAAAGGGGCTTATATAGCATGCGAGGTCCCAGGCTATCTTTTCTCCCTCCGTATCCGGATCGGTAGCTATAAAGACGAGATCTGATTCCATGGCTAATTCTCTAAGGCCATTTATCGTGGCTTTTTTTTCATCGTAGGTCGGGGTCTTGCATTTCGGACAGATCTCCTGCACGGTTTGCTCTCCGCAATCTGGGCATCTTTTAATTGTGTCATAATGAGGAATGAATTTACCGTTCTTGATCTCCACGCCGAATAAACCAAGATTGTATATAAGATCTGCAACGTGTCCCTTAGATGCAGCTAGAAGAAGCGTGTATTTTAAGGCATTTACCTCGTATGCGTCTATACCATTTACCCTTCTCCTTTGAGGAGATCCAAAGAAAGAGGCGATGGTGCGAGCCTTATTGGGTGATTCCACTATAACAAGCGCAGTTTTAAATAGATCTTTCGGTAGAGCTTCGGGTTTAAAAAATTGCTCTCTCTCCCTATCTACTCTTTCAATAATTTCTTTTATTTTCTCTTCCTCATAGCTCTTAAACTGGAAGTCCTCGAAGAAGTACCGTGCTTTCTTTTCAAGAAGATGAAGAGCCTTTTCATCGTCGACTATCACTATAGAAAGCCCCTGAAGTAATCCTCCGGGACATAAGCGGGAAGTTCTGCCAGCTGCCTGAAGATAACCTGAAGTTTCTGGTATAAGAAGGTATATTTCTCCATTTATTATCCTTATTGGGCTCTCGGGACTCGAGGCTATCTGAGCGAGAAGTTCCGGGTTAGAGAGTCTTTCGCTTAGGAATTCTCTGATTTCTTCAAGTAATTTGAGCGACTTTTCGCTCAGCTTTTCTTCGTCTCTGCCCATTATTCTTCTTAGGAATGGGAGATATCTTCTTTCAACTTCTGGGTGCTCTTCCAACAGTTTTCTTAAGGATACGAGGGCGTTAAAGAGCGCAATCGATGACTTTTCAACCTTCAGATTTACAAGAATCTTTGGTACACCTATAAATATTGCGTATCTCGTTTCCGGAATATCAAGCCCCCTTGCCAAGGGATTTCTTCCAGATGCGAGTCCAACGAGAACATCTACCTCTCCCTTGAGGAAGGCTTCTATATCTGCCTTTTCGTAGCTTAAAGCTCTTATTTTCTTCTTTTCGAGTCTCTTTATGACTTCCACTAAGGAATCCTTTCCCTTATCTGGTGAAAGGAAGATGAGGCCCCTTTTCCCAAGTTTTTTAACTAAGCTTCCCGCCTCATCGATAATTCCCTTAAGCGTCATTCTTTTGGGTCTTAGAGCCACATCTTCTACTTTTCTCAGGAAAGAAGCGCTTCTACCGACCTCGAAGTCGAGAAGCTCCTTAAAGAGAGCGACTCTTAATCCCTTCGGCTTGACCGTTGCGGATGAAACGACGAGGACTCCTTTTGCATTTTTCTTAAATCTGTCTATCTTTTTTCTTTCCTCTTCTATCTTTTTCCACGATTCTTTTGACGGCTTTCTGAGTAGCTTCATGGAGGAGTAGAGAAAAGAAAGGGTTTCCTCCGTTGCTTCCTTTGGAATACCAAGCAGTCCAAGAACCCTATCCACGCTTCTTGACTGCTTAAGAAGGGCATCCACATCGTCTACGAAAACGAAGCCAAAGGGCTTGGGAATCTCCTCGTGATTCTTAACGAGGAACATGGTAGTTGAAACGAGTATGTCGAACTCTCCCTCGCGTAGCTTTTTCCTACTTTCATCATTCATATCCATTGCGATGAGGATCCTTTTGTTCCCTGAGTTATATCTCTCGAGCAGTTTTTGTGCTTGCTCTACCAGCAATCGTGTAGGGAATATTAGATATGATTTTTCATCGAGGAACAGGGAAGCTATTATTCCAAATGTGGTTTTTCCAACGCCTGGTGGTGCTACTATTGCGAATGATCTTCCCAAGAATATCCTTCTCGCCCAAGTTCTCTGAAGTGACCATGGATCGTTACCCACCTTTTCCTTAAAAAAGGAGGAGAAAGCTTTCTCTCGCTCTTTGATTTCATAAATTCGCTTTATTTCTTTTAATTTACCGGTTTTTTGGAGCTCTTTTACAACTTCATTGAGATCTCCTTTGATGGCCTTAGGTAGACACTCGGAGCATGGTAGTTTTCTAAGCAAACGCTCGCTCGATATTTTTCCTTCGCAGTTAGGACATGCTTTTTCAAAAATCGCCTCTGCCATGATTCTTCAACCAAGCATTAGCAAGAATGGTTTTACTTTTTCGAGAGGAAGGTCGTATGCTTTGCTTTCTATTATCGTTGTAAGATCGTGGATCTCCATTTCCTTGAGGCACAGTAGCTCTATAAAGCTTCCAATAGAGAAAGGGTTGCTCTTTATCAGACTGGATTTAACCGTGGTTTCATAAAACTTTCTTAAAAGACGCGTTTCAAGAGCGGGGTCTTTCAGGTTTCCCACCTCCTCTAACTCCTTTCCCCATGGTGTATCCAGGATAGGCTTTAAGAACTCCTCAAACCCCTTCGCTTTGGCTAATTTTCTCAGTTTCTCGTTGTTTAAATAGGTTCCAAATGGCACCGTGTAGGAGAAGATCTTTTCCTCGCTGAAACCGAAGAAGCTCCTTGCCCTTAAAACCCAGGTCAGGTTCAAAAGATCACACTGTAGTCCGAAATAGAGACTATTTATTTTCCTGTCTATTTCATCTAACTTCTTATTCAGAGCGATAAGCTCCTTGAAGAATCCGTAGTCGAGCACCATCTCTATCGCAAATATGGTTTCGAGATTCTCCTCGGGGAGCTTCCCCTCTATGTATTTCCCGTAAGGCGTTTTCCTAAGTTTCTCAATAATCTCAGGCAAAGTCTTGGCCGACAGGAGCTCACTTATCGGCACAACGGAAAACTCCCCGAGATCAAGTAGGTTTTCCTCACTCAGCGTTCTTTCCTCATGAAGCTTGCTTGTAAGAATTTTCTTTATGTTGTCTATTTCGAACCTTCTTACAGCTACTCTGAGAAACTCTCTTGTATTCTCAGGAAGGAACTCGAGAACCTTAGTGTAAATATCTATTATGGTGTTTTTTATAGCTCTCTCAAGTCCCTCTCTTGAGAAGGGAAGAGTTCTGTCCCTTCCATATGGTGTCTTTTTCAAGATTTCTATTATTCCTTCCAGGGTTTTCGCGTTCAAAATCTCCTCAAGCTTTTCCTTTTCAAGGAGATTTCCCCTTATAGCTCTTATTCGAGCGAATGCAGCAGCGTATTTACTGGATCTCATTATCTCCAGAATAGCTCCACCGCCTTGAGTATAGCCTTTTCTGCCTTAGGGATCGCTTTCAGTCTTAGTTCCCTCGCTTCTTCTTGGGCTTTGGATATTATTTCCTCTACCTTTTTCTCGGCTTCTTTCTTAGCTTCGTTCAGGATTTTTTCCTCCTTAACCTTTGCTTCTCTATAGATTCTGGATATTTTTTCCTCCTTTTCCTTAAGATATTCCTCCCAGGCTCTTTCTATCTCTCTTTTAGCTTCTTCGACGAGTGCTCTTGCTTCCCTTTCAGCTTCAAGTAGCTTCTTTACGGCGTTTTCCACCGCTTCTTCACCCCCACCAGCATATTTTACCATAGGATACGCGCTATCTGATAGAATCCTACGCTTACCGTCCAGCCCAAGATAAGCGAGTAGAAAACGGCGATAATAGTCCATTTCCAGTTAGTTTCTCTCTTGATCGCGGCTATGGTTGCTATGCAAGGTATATATATCAAGGTCATAAGTAGAAATGCATACGCTGATGCCGGAGAGAAATTGGCTTTGAGGGCTTCTCTTAGCGATTCTTCCTCTGCGCCATATAGCGTTCCAAGGGTACCGACTACCGTTTCTTTAGCGAGTATTCCGAAGGAAAGCGCGACTGCTGATTGCCAGTTTCCGAATCCTGCGGGCTTGAGGATGGGCGATATAGCTTTTCCAAACTTTCCTATAAAAGATTCGGAGGATGCATACTCCACTCCCGGTGGTAGAGAGGATAGAACCCATATAAGGACGACCGTGAAGGCTATCACGGTTCCAGCCTTCTTAATGAAGAGAGAGCTCCTTAAATACATCTGCATAGCTACATTTCTTAATGTGGGTAATCTATAAGGAGGAAGTTCCATGACGAGTGGAGCGCTCTCCTCCTTGAAAAATATGCTCTTGAGAATCCGCCCGACGATTATAGCCAAGACTATCCCGGTGATATAGAGGGAAAATACTATAAGTCCCTGGCGCTCGGGAAAGAAAGCACTCGCAAATAGAGTGTATACAGGGAGCCTTGCCGAACAACTCATTAATGGGTTCAGTAGAATGGTTAGTATCCTGTCTTTCCTTGATTCGAGCGTTCTGGTCGCCATAATGGCTGGAACGTTGCATCCGAAGCCGATAAGCATGGGTATAAAGGATTTTCCATGGAGTCCAAGGGCATGCATTATTCTATCCATAAGAAAAGCTGCACGGGCTAAGTATCCGCTGTCCTCGAGGATCGATATACCGAGGAAAAGAAGGGCTATATTGGGAAGAAAGACCAATATGCTTCCTATTCCAGGTATTACTCCATCGGAAATCAACGAGCTGAGCCAGCTGGGGGCTTCCATCTTCGTGCACAGGGTATTCATAAGGGTAGCGAGATCGCCGAAGAGCTCATCTATTAAGCCTGCAATAGGATTACCTATGTAAAAGATCAGCTGAAAGAGGGCGTATACCGTTAACAGAAAAATGGGTAACCCTAATATTCTGTTAGTTAAAATTTTATCTATCCTGTCAGAAAGGGTCAGGCGCTCCTCGAGGCTTCTTTCTCTAAGTGTGCATTCCTTGACCAGACCTTTCAAAAAGGCATATCTTCTTTCTATCATAAAGGTTTCGAGATCATCACCGGTTTTTCTTAATATCAGCTTTTCAGTTTCCTCCATTACACGCTTGATTTCATCAAAATACTTACTCTCTTTAAACTTCTCGATGAATTCCTGATCTCCCTCGAGGAGCTTGATCGCCATGCCTCTTAATGACATGCCTATGTCTTTATTTTTTCCAATGATCTCTTCCAGCTTCTTTATGGCTGTTTCTACATCACTTCCGTAGCTTATTTTCAAAGGTTCTCTTTTGCCTCTCTCTTCGAGACCTTTTACTATTTCTTCCTTGAGTTTTTCTATTCCCACTCCTCTCGAGGCGATCGTTTCCACGACTTGAACGCCAAGTATTTTGGAAAGCTTTTCCTTGTCTATCCTGATTCCCCTTGAAGATGTGATGTCCACCATATTCAAGTCTAAGAGTACTCTCTGTCCCATTTCGAGAAGCTGTGCGACGAGGTAAAGGTTTCTTTCCAAGTTGGAAGCGTCTACTACAGCTACGACAAGGTTTGGTTTTTCCTTTATTAAAAAGGAGCGCGCGATCCTTTCATCTATCGAATAAGCGCTCAAACCATATATTCCCGGTAGGTCTACGATCTTGATCTTTTTTCCGGCATATTCCATGATGCCTTCTTTTCTCTCGACGGTTGTTCCAGGCCAGTTCCCGACTTTTTCTCGGGCTCCACATAGAGCGTTGAATATCGTGGTTTTTCCGGAATTTGGATTTCCCGCGAGAGCTACCACACGGCTTTTCATTTCTCATTGCACCTCCTCAACGAGTATTTTGTGTGATATTCCTCTGCCAAGAGCAAGCCTTGCGTTTCCACGAGAGATTATTATTGGACCACCAGCGTTGCTAAGAACCTGAATTGTTTCTCCCTCAAGGATTCCAAGCATAAGCAGCTTTTTTATTCTTCCTCTTCCTCCGAGAATTTTTATTATTCTTACTTTCCTTCCACTTTCCACCATTGAAAGAGGAATCAATCTTCTATCACCTCTACCAATACGCTTTTCGCTTCTTCCTTTCGCAAGGATACTCGCGTGCCCTTAATGAGAACTTTTATGGGAGATCCAAGAGGAGCTATTTCCTCGATCTCAACCAGCTCTCCCCTTGTGAAACCCATATCAAGAAGTTTCCTTTTAAGCGGTCCTGTATCAGCAATCCTGACTATCTTTCCTCTTGCACCTATCGCAAGCGTGTCCAGACTCTTTAACTTTGGGCTTGAACTTCTATCTGGCTCATAGGATGCAACAAATTTGGCGAGCTTCTGCATGGTCTCCTCGCTCAAGTGATGTTCCATCTTGCAAGCATCTTCCTCAGCGATCTCCTCGCTTACGCCCAGAACATCGGTTAGAAAGTTTTTCAGCACCATATGACGTTTACGTATTTCGCTGGCCAAGTTTATTCCTTTTTGGGTTAGCTCTATATACCCATATTTTTCCTGTTCTATTAGCTCGAGTTCCTTGAGCTTTCTTAAAGCTTCTATAACGGATGACGCCTTAACCTTGAGAAGATTCGCGAGGTCCTTTACTCTCACAACGTTTTTCTTCTCTCTGAGAATTAGAATGCCTTCTAAGTAATCCTCAAGCGCTGGGGTAAGTCCCATAACCAAGTTAGATCACCTCCCTTTTAGGTTAACCTAATTATATTAGGATAACCTAATTAAGTCAAGATATCTGATACGCTTGACATTCTCTACCTGTAGATATAGAATTTGCCTGTGAAGATAAAAGGAGGAGAGCTCATTCGGTGAGGAAACTGCTTCTCGTCAATCCGGTGGGAACGAGTAGATGGAACTTAAGCGCTGAACTTTACCTTAAGCCGTTTATTAAGAAAGGTTTTTCTCTGTCCGTTTGTAATTTGTCTAAGGGACCTGAGAACGTGGAAACGGAGGAAGATCACATTCAAATCTGTTATTATCTTCAGGATGAGGTTCCCAAGCTGGCAAAGGGGTATGATGCCATCATAGTTAATAGCGTTCTGGAGTCGGGAATTCTCTCATTAAGGGAGCGTGTTTCCATCCCCGTTATAGGTGCCCTCGAAGCTGCCCTTTTAAAATCCACTCTTTATAGAGGCAGTTTTGCTATTATCTGTACCTGTAGAAATGAGAAGCTTGTGAGGCTCAGAGTAAGAGAGCTTGGTTTCGATAGAGCTTTCAAGGGTGTTAGATGCTTCGCTCACGAGGCGTATGAGTATAGCGATCCCATAGATAGGGAGAGAATGTTCGAGGCACTTCTTTCAGATAGCCGGGAAGCGCTTAGTGAGGGTGCTGATATCCTTCTTATGTGTGGTTTTCCAATAGCTCATTTTGCAGACAGGATATCTCTTAAGCTTGGCGCTCCAGTCATTGAATTTGCAAAAGCTGCGCTGGAGCTTTCGATGGCTCTGCTTCAGCTTGACGCTTTTGGGAGGCTTGAGATGAACTGATGGGGGATGATATATTATTAATTTTAACGGAGCGTATGTGTAAGAGTAAGGAGATAAGCGCCTATCTTAAGAGCATAAGCGAGCCTTCGTTTAAGCTTGAAAAGCTCCCAGTTAAGTTTTCAGAGAACTCTTTCTTTATAAACGAGTTTAAGGCGATGGAGATACTTCTTGAGAAACCTTTGAAAGATTATAGATGTGTGGTTATGGGATGCTTTTTCGATCCATGCGTAGAGTTTCTCAGAATGAGAAGGTACAGGGTTGTAGGATGTGGGGAGGCTTCCATGATGCTGGCCTCTCTATTGGAGAGGGATTTTGGTGTAATATCCATTTTCCGAGAAGCTGTCTCTCGCGTTAAACTCATGGTAAAAAGGTTAGGGCTAATGGACAGATTTGTGGGGATTTCTATAGTAAGTGAAAGGGAGGAATCGCTTATAGAGGGAGGGCGAAAGCTCGTTGAGGAAGGAGCGGACTCCCTTATAATAGCGCACTTAACATCAGTGAAGCTTCTTAAAGTTCTCTCGAACCGCTTTAAGGGTATAAGCATTGTTGAGCCCCTTAAAGCGGGCTTAGTTTTAGCGAATGCCATGTTTTAGGGAGGCAATAGTTGATAATGAGCAGGGTAGTTGAGATAGGGGACATAAAGGTGGGTGGAGGTAATCCTTTTGTTCTTATAGCGGGTCCGTGCGTGATAGAGTCAGAAGAGCTTGTCTTAAAGGTGGCATCGTTTGTAAAGAGGGTTTGCGATAAGCTTGAGATACCTTATATATTTAAGTCTTCGTATGATAAAGCTAATAGGACATCGATAAGTTCCTTTAGAGGACCTGGGCTTGAGGAAGGGATAAGAATTCTTGCCAAGGTTAAGGAGGAAGTTGGGATTCCGATCCTTTCGGATGTTCACCTCCCACAGGAAGCAGGTTTGGCGGCTGAGGTTCTTGATATTCTTCAAATTCCCGCCTTTTTGTGTAGGCAGACGGATCTCGTTCTCGCGGTTGCGCGTACAGGAAAGCCGGTTAACGTTAAAAAGGGGCAGTTTCTTGCACCTCACGATGTTAAATATATAGTTGAGAAGATAGAGTCAGTGGGAAATAGAAAGATACTCCTTACAGAGAGAGGCACCGCATTTGGTTATCATAATCTCGTCGTTGATTTCCGTTCTCTTCCAATAATGAGAGAGACTGGCTATCCGGTAGTCTTTGATGCTACTCATAGTGTCCAGCTTCCGGGGGGTCGCGGAGGATCTTCCGGTGGGGATAGAAGGTTTATTTCCTTCCTGGCACGTGCTGCCACCGCGGTAGGGATCGATGCGCTCTTTATGGAGGTTCATCCCGAACCAGACAGGGCATTATCGGACGGCCCTAATATGCTTCCCTTAAGCGATCTTGAGGAGCTGTTAACCGTCTTGAAAGAAATAGATGCCATCGTGAAGGGGCTTTAGATGAGTCTTGCTTCGGATCCCGGATCGAAGATGTGAATTCTGTTCGGGTTAAGATATAGGGTGACATGCTCACCAATTTCCCAATCCTCGTTTGTGGTGAGTGCAGAGATCTTTTGTCCGTCTATAGAGACCGTTATTAATGTTTCTTTGCCCAGTGGTTCCGTTACGTAGATTTCCCCTCGTAGCTGTGGCCAGCTTTCATCAGGAGAGACGTTTATGGCTATCTCTTCGGGTCTTATACCTATAATTATCTCGCTTGGAATTTCTCCTCTTGCCTGTTTGATTCTCTCATGGGGTATTCTTATCTCGGATCCATTTATGATGATTTTAAAATTATCACCCTCCTTTTTGAATCTTCCATGCAGAAAGTTCATAGGAGGGTTTCCTATAAAGCCTGCGACGAAAAGGTTTTCCGGGTTGCTGTATAGATCATGTGGAGTGGAGTATTGCTGAAGCTTTCCCTTGTGTATGACCGCTATTCTTTCAGCCATCGTCATTGCTTCTATCTGATCGTGGGTTACAAGCACGGCAGTGATTCCCAGCTCTTTCTGTAGTCTTTTTATTTCTCCTCTCGTTGCGACTCTGAGCTTAGCGTCGAGATTAGAGAGAGGTTCGTCCAAGAGCAGTATGTTTGGTTCCTTAACCAGCGCTCTTGCCAAGGCGACTCTCTGTTGCTGTCCACCGGAGATCTGATTTGGCTTTCTTGCGAGAAGCTCATCTATGTGAAGCATCTTTGCTACCTTTTCTACCTTCTGCTTTATCTGCTCTCTTGGAATTTTCTTTAGCCTTAGTGGGAAGGCTATATTTTCATATACCGTCATATGAGGATAAAGAGCATAGCTTTGGAAAACTAAGCCTATATTTCTATATTGTGGAGGGATATCGTTTACTACCTGATCGTCAAAGTAGATTTTGCCTGAGGTTGGCTTGTAGACCCCGGCTATGAGGTAAAGCGTCGTGGTCTTGCCTGAACCCGAGGGTCCCAATATGGCTATGAACTCTCCATCTTTAACCTCGAGCGTGAAGTCACTCAAGGCTATGACTTTACCAAACCTCTTGGTAAGCCTATCTAAGAATATTCTTGCCAAGGTGTTTATCCCTCCTCCTTTAGGTTCCCTTTACTCCTCCCATGGTTATCTTAAGCAGATGTTTCTGTGCGAAGAGGAAGAATATAAGCGTGGGGATCATGTAAAAGATAGAGACCGCCGTTAATAGTCCATAGTCAACGAATCTGAACTCTCCTATGACGCCCTTAAGATAGGTTGAGAGCGTCCAAGCTTTTTTGCTAAGTATGAAGGTATATACGAAAACGAATTCAGACCATCCGGAGAGGAAGGAAAATATGGAAAGAGCGCCTATACCCGGCTTGGCTAATGGGAGCATTACCTTAAACCATGTTTGGAATCTTGATGCTCCATCTACTATGGCTGATATTTCTATGTCCCAGGGTATACTATCATAGAACCCCTTCATTACCCAGGTTGCAAAGGGTAGCTCCAGAGCGACCTTAACGAGTATCACTCCTCCAAGGGTATTGAGTAAACCCATGGTTCTTAGTATGTAAAATATTGCTACGAGGAGGGTAATTGATGGAAAAGCATGAAGAGCGAGGGTGAATCCAAGTAGGGGCCCTCTTCCCTTGAATTCCAGACGAGAAAGGGCATATCCACCAAGAGTCGCAACGAGAATGGTAAGTAGTGCGACTCCTCCGGCTAATATTAGGGTATTTAGAGTTATTGCCCATATATTGGGTAGGCCCTTTAAAACGGTTTCTTCCCACAAGAATCTCCAGTTGTGGAGCGTAAAACCGCTTTTTCCTTCGAAGGCTCCCATAAAAAGCCAGCCATAGAATAGGATTATGGGAGCCGATATGATTATCATAAAGCCGTATTTAACGAAATTCCACCAAAAAATTCTTTTTCTTATCTTTTTTATTTCAAGCTCATTCATTTTATATCCCCTCTATCTTGGGCTTTTTAAGCAGAGCTCTTATGTTAACCGTCCTGAGGTAAAGCAGGGCGGCTATAAAGCCTGCTATCGAGAGAATTACCGAGAGCGCCGCTGCGTATCCAAATTCCCAGTCTCCAAAAGCAGTGTGGTAGGTATATAGAGCCCAAACCTCCGATTTATAAAAGGGTCCTCCGTCTGTTATAAGCAGGATATATTCATATGAGGTTAAAAGCGATAGCATCTGATATGCGGATACGAAGAGAAGATGCCACTTTATGTTTGGAAGAATAATTTTCGTTATAACCTTGAGCTCACTCGCTCCATCGACCCTCGCTGCAACGATCATATCGCGTGGGAGAGATAGTATAGATGCGGTGAAGATAACCATGCCGAAGGATGCTCCTATAAATCCATTCGCAATTATAACAACCGTCTTGGGAAACATGTTTATCCAGTTATAGGTTGGTAAGCCAAAGTGTTTAAGAATGGAATTTAGTATTCCCGCTTCCGTTGGGTCGAGTATCCAAAGCCATAACAAAGCGTAAACCACAGAGGGTGTAAGCCTCGGAAGCATCCATATGAGCCTAAAGAACCTTCCTGCTTTCTCTTCCATGTGGGTTGTGGTTATTGCAAGGAGCAATCCTAAACCAAAGTTAAAAAATAAGAGAGTGAAGAATACATATATTATCGTGTTTATGAGCGTTGTCTTAGCTATGGGGTCTTCGTAAAAGATTTCCCTGAAGTTTTCAAATCCTATAAAATTCCAGTTGAAGGTATAGTTCATATCGGTGAGCGAAAGAAGACCCGTTATTATGGCTGGAAGCAGGAAAAACAGAGCAACCATTATCAAAACTGGTAGCAGAAACCAAAACGCTAAGGGAATAGAGCCTCTCCGCCCCAGCTCAGGGGCGGAGAGGCTTTTAACATTACGGCTCAATTGTGAGAGCTCCTTTAAGCTTTCTCTTGAGTATGGACTTTAAGAATGAGAGAGCTTCCTCCGGCTTGGCTCCGTTGACCTCAACCATCTGAATGGCCTTATACCATCCTTCCTTGTTATAGGTGTTAAACTTGGGATGATTTGGAGCAAAGTGGGTGAACTTAAGTAATGGCGTGACCATGGATAGGAACTTTGCCTTTTTATACTCAGGTAGGCTAAGCTGTTCATAGCTTATGGCGAGGTGCCCGCTTGTAACGGCATGCTTGGCGTTGAGATCCGGAGCTAATGCCATTCCTATCAGAGCAACGGCGAGATCTGGGTTCTTACAGGTGGAGGAGACCATGTAAACTACAGGGTGAGATATCGTTACGGGCTTGTCTCCTTTCCTTCCAGGAGGTACGGGTATAAAAGCTATATTCTCAAAAAGATAGTCTTCAGAGGCGTTATAGTCTCTCTGCCACTCTGCCCAGTTCCAGGATCCACCGAGCCAGAAGAGAACGTCCCCATTTACAACTGCCTTATGGATCGATTTCCAGGAGACGGATGTCATGCCGCTCGGCGTTATCTTGTAAGTGTTAACCGCATCATAGAAGAACCTCAATGTCTTGAGAGCTGCCTTTTCATTTAATACGAGCTTACCCGTATCAGGATTCCACATACGACCACCATATGCAAGATATATCTGGAAGTAATCAACGCCGGGTGTGGGTCTGTGGTAGAATCCCCATTTTACGAGTCCTTTCTTTTTAGCTTCCGCTCCAATCTTGAGTATGTCTTCGAGGGTTACCTCACCTTTCCATCCATCTTCGATGAATTTCCTTATCTTTTCTTCGCTCCATCCCATTTTCTTGAGGATGTCTTTGCGGATGTAAATCATTCTTGCCTCGGTATCCTGTGGAATACCGTATATCTTTCCCTTGAGCCTTACCGAGTTCCAGAGGCTTGGGAAGAAGCTATCGAAACACCATTTGTATTTCTCTACGTATTTATCAAGAGGAATTATGTAGCCAGCATCTGCAAGCATTCCTATATCTTCGTGCCCTGTGGTGTAAATATCAGGTCCTTTACCGCTCTTAAAGGCTAAAAGCGCGCGCGTTCTGTAGTCTCCCCAGCTTACCGTCTCGAAGCTAACGTTTCCAACTACCTTTGTGTCGGAGCCGGTTGCCTTAAGGAGCTTATTAAGGCGTTCAATGGCTACGTTGAATGCTTTGGCTCTCCAGAAGGAGGGATTGTCCGGACCTATCGCCCATATCGTTAGCTTTACTTCCTTGGCGAATGCGGTTCCAGCTATCGTGATTCCTGCGAGGGTCAGACATGCGATAAGCGCTAAACCAATTACGCCCTTCCGCATAATACCACCTCCTTGGTAAGAGGGGATTGGCGCTTCCGAACTTCGAGGAAAATATTGATATGAGGGAGAAAGAAGCGCTCTATTTTATAGAATAGCTTAGATTTTGGGGATTGTCAACATGAGGCGCGCTTTGTTGTATCCTGTTATAATTATTCTTAAAGGGGTTTAATTTAGACAGGAGGGGGGATCGGGTCGTGAGGAGCATAAGAGCAAAACTTATCGTGGCAGGGGTGGTTGTTTCACTTCTGGCGGTGGGGCTAACGGTGTTTATCATATCGA